>NZ_JBKVCZ010000116.1:0-20234 GCF_046966825.1 Hungatella sp.
GCTGTACCTGTCATGCCGCGAGGGGGAAAGCCACCAGGTGTTCGGCGTGTATAACCTTTTAAATACCGCAGGCCTGCTGGCTGCGGCTCTGATCTTTTCTGTCGCTATCGGCGATGATTACCGGATGGCCGGATTTTTGACCGTATTGACGTATGCGGCCGCGGCGGCGCTGGCCTTCGGGCTAAAGGAAGTAAAGGAAAAAGAGGACAGAAAGCCGGTGAAAGGCCGGTTCCTGACGTGTTTGAAGGAAGTGGTGAGTGATAAACGCTTCCTGCTCCTTCTGGTGGGCATGGCATTTCTGGCGGAGACGAACCAGACCATCACGGTGTTTTTAAACCAGCTGAAATACGAGGCGTGCGGGATAGCGCCGGCTAATATGGGATATATCTATATCCTTGTAACCGTAAGCGGAATGGCCGGAGTCTGTTCGGCCGGATTTACGAGGAAAATCGGGATGAAATGGTTTGCCCTTCTTTTGTTTGGCGCAGCCTCCGTCTCCTGTATGATTCTGGCTCTGACCGGAAGCGGTGTGCTTGCGGTGGGAGGCGTCGTGCTGCTTCGTCTGTCGGCCAGTCTTTTCGTGCCGCTTCAGACGGAGATACAGAACCGCCACGTAAAGGCAGCAGACCGCGCCACCGTTTTAAGCATTTACGCAGTTTTGGCGGAGGGAACGGGAATCGTCACCAATCTGCTGTTCGGCGCGGCGGCCCAGGCCGCCCTTCCGGCCGCTATGTTCTGCGGGGCAGGAATGTGCGCGCTTGGCGCTGTATTTTTCTTAATCTGGCACCGTACTGCAAAATAAGGTGAAAAACAAGATGCAGGATAATATGCAGAATAAGATGCAGAACAAGATGGAGAATAAGATGCAGAACAAGATGCAAAATAAGATGGCCCGCCGGATGTTGCACACCGTCGGCCGGGATGATATACTGAGAGCATCTGGTATTGAACCAGGATGAATGAGAACTCCCGGAAACGCCCCTGCGCCCCTCTTTGTGGCTGAGTTTCGGAGAGTACTCTGAAAATCAGGCGGAGGTGACCGACATGAAAAAGTATCCGGGAATTATCCTGGCAATGACAACGGCTGTGATGATCACATCCTGCTCGTCTGTCTTGAACGGAGGAGACACAAAGAATACAGAGGAAGGCGCGGCCAGTGAGAGTGTGACGACGGAAGCGCAGACCGATGCGATAAAGATAGAAAATGAGACGGATCCCGAACCGTCCTCCGAAACGGAGACATCGCCCGAGACGGAAACATCTGCTCCGTCTCAGGAGTCGAAGCCCAGGGAGACAGAGGCTATGCCGGTCTACACCGTAACCGCGGTTCAGAAGACCATGTATGTGACTCAGCCCGTCCATGTACGGGCCAGCTATACGACGAAGTCCGACGTTCTCACCAGCTTTGGAACAGGCCAGAAGGTCAGTGTTACGGGCCAGTCGGCCAACGGCTGGATGCGGATCTCCTATAAGGGCGGGGACGCTTATATATATAAGAAGTATTTAAGCAGCTCAAAGACGGAGAGCGAGACTAAGGAGGCGGCATCGGTGCCGTCACCTGAAAACACGCCCACGGGACAGAACGGCTCGAATTCCTCGAATACTCAGAACCCATCTGCGCCCTCCGGCCCTTCGGTGCCAGGCGGAAATGATAATATTCCGATAGTGGAGCCGTCGCCGCTGACGCCCTCCGCGGGAACGCAGAACACGAATTCCACGGCAGGGCCTGGCTCTTCGACCGCACCGGGAAGCAGCGGTGGCGCCGGAACCGGGATGATTACGTCGATTGGCCCGGGAATGTGAGAGCGTGGGAATGTCAAAAGATGAAAAGATAGAAAGATGAGTAGATAAAAAGATGAGTAGATAAAAAGAAGAGTAGATGAAAAGAGGCGGTTACTCCAGGAGATGGAATTCTCATGGAAGTAACCGCCTTTTTTGCTTTCTAGGAAACTTCGCAAATCGGCCAAGATAGTGTATAATGGACTTGAAATAAAAGATCACATAACAAAAGAGCGAATGTAGTGATTCGCCACGACGTTGATTATGTAGTTTTTTGTTTTTGGTTTAGACTGCGCTGTCTGACGGCAAAGAAAGAATAAGGGGCATGGAACTATCCATAACCCATTACCTTTCGGAATCGTTCAAATAGCGCAGTTTTTTTGTAGTAAACTTCTAAAACCAACATAGAAGTGCCACACTTCGGACATTTGAGTGGGTCATATCCAAACGTCAGAATAATCGAGTTACGCCAATCCAGAAGACTGGAAAGATAGCGTTGTTTCTGAGGGGATAAACATTGCCGAAGATTTTTTTCCTGTTTATGATGTTTTGCATAAATCCCATAGTAACGAACCATTTTGAAGTGCTTGTCAGGGATATGAATAATCAGGCGTTTTATAAAGTCAATGACGGGGAGGCATTCTGTAACCGTCTTATGATCCTCATGCCTGGTGTAATGAAATGTCACGGAGTCACCATTATAAGAATCAATTCTGGAGGCAGCAATAACCGGTCGTCCGAGATATCGGCTGATATACTTAATGGTGATATCCGGAGAGCAGAGATTGGGTTTAGCACGGATATAAAAACCATCCGGGTGATCCTTGTAAATCTGGTTTTTAAGTTTAAGAAAAGAAGAACCGAGTTTATGCGCAAGTTTTTCTAAAAGAACCTTACGGAAAGCGAAGCGTAAAAATCTGAAATCAAAATGTTTGTTTGGACGCCAGGAGGTAATATTCCCGGCACCGCCCTCGGAGATGAGCGCATGGATATGAGGGTTCCATTTGAGGTCTCTACCGAAAGAGTGAAGGACGCAAATAAACCCAGGAGTAAAGTTTTCAGTTTTATTAAGTTTAGAAAACATACGAAGGACGACATCTCGGACGGCATGAAAAAGACAATTCAAAAGAGAATGATCCTTAAGAAAGAAGATGCGAAGTTCCTCTGGAATCGTAAACACACAGTGTCTGTGGTTACAGGAAATGAGCTTGCAGGACATACGAAAAGCCCGTTTCTGATTATACATGTTACCACAAGATGGGCAGAAACGGCTTTTACAAGAAAAAGGTACAGATTTAAGTTTACCACAATGGGGACAGCCGTAGACAGCGTGTCCATAAGAAGGATCCTGGCAATGGATCATACGTTTAATATTATCCATAACATTTTTGCCAGGACGAAGAACATACTGTATGTACTCAAAGTGGTCACTGAAAATAGTTTGAAGAATGTTCTTATTATCCATAAGAATATTTTACAACAAAAAGTGACAAAGGAAAACCCCAAAACCCCTCATGAGTGAGGGGCAGGGGAGTTGAGAGTGCCGAAGGCACTTTGTTCTATACTCTGTTTATTCCGCCTGAATTTCCCTCTTAAAGAAATGGGCTCCGGCCAGAAGCAGAAGATAGCAGAGAGACAGAATCAGGATGTGGAAGCCGGTTTTGATAAACAGCGGAAGCGCCGCGAACGGATCGCAGACGGAGCTTGCCGCATAGTAGATTCCGATCGCCATCACCATCAGAAGGGCTGGTTTCACAATCATATCCCATGCATTCCAGGAGAAGGAGACCTGCTTTTTCAGGGAAAAGATGTGCATCAGGGCCAGAAGCAGCTCGCTGGCCAGCATACCGATCAGATACGCCATGATTCCGAATTTCGGGATGCCAAACAGTACGAAGGCCAGGCGGACGAAAAGAGCCGTCACGTTCTGTATAAACGTGGTGGAGGTCTTTCCGAGGCCGTTTAAGATGCTTCCCATGGTGGTGACCAGATAGAGGAAGGGACAGAGCCATGCCAGGGTCATGATGAAGGAGCCGGCATTTTCATCCTTAAAGACACTGACGCCCAGATCGTTGCCAAACAGGGTGAAGATTCCGATGCACAGGATTCCCACGTACAGGCAGTAGCGCAGGGACATGGAGATGGTGCCTGCGATCCGCCGTTCGTTTCCTTCCGACTGGGCCTCGGCTACCGTTGGAAGCAGCAGGACGGCCAGCGAATTGAAGATCGTGGAGGGAAACAGGATAAATGGCAGAGCCATTCCCGTAAGGACACCGTAAATGCTGAAGGCCTCGGAGCTTGATAAGCCGAACCGGTTTAAGGAACCGGGAATCCAGATTGCCTCCGCGCTGGAAAGAATATTCAGGATGAGGCGGTTGCCCATGAGCGGCAGCGCCAGCGTCATGAGTGCGGGCGCGGTTCGGCGGAAGGAATCGGCCGCGGCCGAAAAACGGCGGCCGTCGGAATCCGTATCCTTCGCGTAGGTGCCATCCGGCAGCTTCGGCGGGAAAAACTGACAGGCCGCGACGGTATAGAGGGTCGAGGCGATCTCCCCGATCAGATGGCCGGCCACAGCCAGCTGGACAGTGATCTCGATTCCGGCTTCCAGCATAATATCCGCAATCAGAAACACGGCGCCGATGCGGACAGACTGTTCAATCACCTGAGCGAATGCCGGAACCCGGGTACGCTGCATACCATAATAGTAACCGTTGATGCAGGCATGGATAGCGGCGCAGGGTACGGAGACGGCTATGTAGGTGAGAAGCGGTGCACAGCGCGGTTCCATCAGGATGCTGCCGGCCAGAAAATCCTGGAACCGGATGATGAGCCAGGCCAGGACAAAAGAGGTTGACATGGAAATGACGAGGCCGGTCCGGAAGATGGAACGGCCTTTCCTTACATTGGCGGCAACGGACTGGGAGATGGCCGTCTGGATGGACCCTGCGCACAGGGCAAAGCAGATGCCGAATACGGGATGGACCATGTTGTAGAGCCCCAGTCCCTCCGCACCGATGGTTCTGGAAAGAAAGATTCGGTAAAAGAACCCCAGCACGCGGGTAATGAGCCCTGTAGAAGTAAGGAGGAGAGTGCCCGTAAACAGGGCATATTTTCTTGGCGAAAGTTTTTGGGAAATCTTTAAAGAATCCTTCATGAAAACTCCATGATATGGGAATTATTATAATATATTTATCATGATCCCTCTTCATGACATTTTTCACTTAGCTTTCAGAAAGAGGGAAGACCAAACTGTAATAAAAACGATAACTATTCCTATTGAAATTATAGGAAATCTGTGTATAATAGAAAATGTAGATGAAGCTTTTAACTTTAGGACTACAGAAAGGCGGAACTAACAATTATGAAACGATTTATTTATCTTGACAATGCAGCGACGACAAAGACACGGCCGGAGGTTGTGGACGCGATGCTGCCGTATTTTACGGAATTTTATGGCAATCCATCTTCCGTGTACGAGTTTTCCAATGAATCCAAGAAGGCGATCAACCGTTCCAGAGAGACGATTGCAGACGCCATTGGAGCAAAAACCAATGAGATTTACTTTACAGCGGGAGGCACCGAGTCCGATAACTGGGCACTGGCCGCGACGGCTGAGGCTTACCAGGCGAAGGGAAATCACATTATTACCAGTAAAATTGAACACCATGCGGTTCTTCACACATGCGAATATCTGGAGAAGCGCGGTTTTGAGGTGACTTATTTAGACGTAGATGAGAATGGTGTCATCAAAATCGATGAACTGAAGAAGGCAATCCGCCCCACCACCATCCTGATTTCCATTATGTTTGCCAACAACGAAATCGGAACGATCGAACCTGTGAAGGAGATCGGCGAGATCGCGAAAGAGCACGGAATTATCTTCCACACAGACGCGGTTCAGGCCTTCGGTCACGTTCCGATCAATGTAGATGAGTATCATATTGATATGATGAGCGCCAGCGGCCACAAGTTAAACGGCCCCAAGGGAATCGGATTTTTATATATCCGCACCGGAATCAAGACGCGTTCCTTTGTGCATGGAGGCGCCCAGGAGCGGAAGCGCCGCGGCGGCACCGAGAACGTTCCGGGGATCGTTGGCTTTGGAAAGGCCGTAGAGATCGCCATGAACACATTGGAAGAGCGCACGAAGAAAGAGTCTGAGCTGCGCGATTATTTAATGAAACGCGTGATGGCGGAGGTTCCCTATGTGAGAATCAACGGTCACAGAACCAGCCGGCTGTCCAACAATGTGAACTTTGCCTTCCAGTTTATCGAGGGAGAATCCTTACTCATCATGCTGGATATGGATGGAATCTGCGGTTCCAGCGGTTCTGCCTGTACGTCGGGATCTTTGGACCCATCCCATGTGCTGCTGGCCATCGGCCTGCCTCATGAGATTGCTCACGGATCCTTAAGACTGACGCTGAATTCTGATAATACCATGGAAGAGATGGATTATGTGGTCGAATCCATCAAAAAGATCGTAGAGAAGCTGCGCAGCATGTCACCTTTATATGAGGACTTCGTAAAGCGTCAGAATCGGTAATAAGCTTACGTAAATTGTCGATATATTACTAAAAATAGGAGAAAAATAAAAATGTATACAGAAAAAGTTATGGATCATTTCGAGCATCCAAGAAATGTAGGAGAAATAGAGAATGCCAGCGGCATGGGTACGGTAGGAAATGCGAAATGCGGCGATATCATGAGAATTTATCTCGATATTGATGAGAACGGAATCATCAACGATGTAAAGTTTAAGACATTTGGCTGCGGCGCAGCGGTGGCTACCAGCAGCATGGCAACCGAGATGGTAAAAGGCAAATCGATCCAGGAAGCGATGGAAGTAACGAACAAGGCGGTGTGTGAGGCGCTTGACGGACTGCCGCCAGTTAAGGTACACTGTTCCTTACTGGCAGAAGAAGCCATTCACGCGGCCTTATGGGATTACGCCCAGAAGAACGGAATTGAGATTCAGGGCCTGAAAAAACCGAAGTCAGATATCGGTGAGGAAGAAGTGGAAGAAGAATATTAAAGCCGGCGGTGAACCGGATGCCGGCAGAAGAAACGGAATGTGAAACGATGAATAAACCAAAAGTAGTAGTAGGAATGTCAGGCGGCGTGGATTCCTCCGTGGCAGCATGGCTGCTGAAGGAGCAGGGCTATGATGTCATCGGCGTCACGATGCAGATCTGGCAGGACGAAGAGAAAGAGGCCGTGGAGGAGAGCGGAGGCTGCTGCGGCTTAAGCGCGGTGGACGACGCCCGCCGCGTGGCCTGGGATTTGGGGATTCCATATTATGTGATGAATTTCAAAGAGGAATTCAGAGAAAATGTAATAGACTATTTTGTGGATGAATACAGGAACGGCCGCACCCCGAATCCATGTATCGCCTGCAACCGGTATGTCAAATGGGAATCGCTGTTAAAACGGAGCCTGGATATTGGAGCGGACTATATCGCCACAGGCCACTATGCCAGAATCGAGCAGCTGGAAAACGGGCGGTACGCATTGAGAATGTCCGTTACGGCGGCGAAAGACCAGACGTACGCACTCTATAATCTGACGCAGTACCAGCTGGCTCATACGCTGATGCCGGTTGGCGCCTATTCCAAGGATCAGATCCGTGAAATCGCGGACCGGATCAATTTAAAGGTCGCCCATAAGCCGGACAGCCAGGAAATCTGTTTTATCCCCGATCACGATTATGCCAAATTTATTGAAGAAAACACAGGAAAAGAGCTGCCGAGAGGCAACTTTGTGGATCTGGATGGCAATATACTGGGACAGCATGAAGGAATCACCCACTACACGGTTGGCCAGCGGAAGGGATTAAACCTGTCCATGGGCCATCCCGTCTTTGTCACGGAAATCAGGCCGGAGACGAACGAAGTCGTCATTGGAAATTCGGATGATGTCTTTTCCGATACGCTCCGCTGCAACCGCCTGAACTGGATGGCGGTCGACGGACTTCACGGCGGTGAGATGCGAGTAAACGCAAAGATCCGCTACAGCCACAAAGGCGCCCCCTGCACCATCCGGGAAGTGGGCGAGGATCTGGTGGAATGCCGGTTTGATGAGCCTCAGAGGGCGATTACACCGGGGCAGGCCGTCGTGTTTTATGCAGATACTTACGTTGCCGGAGGAGGTACGATACTGTGAATAAGAAGAGAAGAACCGGAATTTATATCGTAACCGCGCTTGTGTGCCTCCTGACACTGGCCGGATGCGGCAGGAAGTATGAACCGGTCGAGGTGCCGGCGCTGGAAGAGGCTTCCGGTGATATCACACTGGAAAATGGAGATGAGACGGCAGCGGTTTCTATTGAGAATGAGACCGGGAATGAAAAAAACGGGACAGAGAAGCCGGGGGGCCAGGCGGGGACAAGCGCCCACGAGGCCGCTGTAACTACGGAGACGGCTCCCGCCTTTACGGCGGTGGATGAAACCGTATACGTAACCGGCAGTCAGGTTAATATCAGAAAGAGCGCGGGAACGGGCGGTGCGGTGATCACTACGGTTTCCAGGGGAACGGCTTTAAAACGGACCGGATACAGCGACAGCTGGAGCCGTGTTATCTATCAGGATCAGGAGTGTTACATATCCTCCAGCTTTGTGTCAAAGGAACAGCCGGCTCAGGAACCGGAGACAACGGCTCCTGCAGTCACAGGCTCCGGTTCCGGCAAGATCATTGCCATCGATCCGGGACATCAGGCGAAGGGCAATTCAGAAAAAGAACCGATAGGGCCGGGTGCATCGGAGAAGAAGGCCAAGGTTGCCTCCGGAACGCAGGGAAATGCGACGGGGATCCCCGAATACAAGCTGACGCTTGCGGTCTCCTTAAAGCTTAAGGAAGAACTGCTTGGCCGGGGCTATCAGGTTTATATGATCCGGGAAACGGATGATGTGAATATCAGCAACGCAGAGCGGGCCGAGATGGCCAACAAGAGCGGTGCGGATATTTTCGTACGCGTTCATGCCAACTCTTTAAACGATACCAGTGTTCACGGCGCGCTGACCATGTGCCAGACATCGAAGAACCCCTATAATGGAAATTTATACAGCAAGAGCTCTGCACTGTCAAAGGCCGTGGTAAAGGGCATCTGTGACACCACAGGCTTTAAAAACCGCGGAGTCCAGGAGACCGATACCATGAGCGGAATCAACTGGTGCAAAATTCCGGTTACCATTGTGGAGATGGGATTTATGAGCAATGCAGAGGAAGATAAAAAGATGGCCACTGATGAGTATCGCGCGAAGATCGCAAAGGGAATCGCGGATGGGATTGATGCTTATTATGCGGCTGGAAATTAAAGATTTTGGGAAATGTTCTATAAGATTCAGACAGTTATACAAACAAAAAGAAACGGCACGTGCCTGCCGTTTCTTTTTGTTTATAAATTATGTTACAGTATACGCTCTAGCTCATAGACTTCGTTATCTTCACGGACACCGATTACAACAACCAGCATATGATCGCTGCAACGGATGAGCTGGTATACGATACGCAGACCTGCGCCATTTCCATAGCCTCCTTCGCTTTCAGGTAATGGATTTTTACAAATTTTATCAACTAATACTGGAACTTTTTAAGGATTCCATGTAGGCCTTAGGGGAAACTCCGGTGTATTTTCCAAATACGCGGATGAAACTGTTCGCGCTGTTGAAACCGACCATCAGGCTTAATTCTGCGATTTTAATACCATGTTCCTTCTGGAGGAGTTCTTTGGCTTTTTCGATTCGGTAGCGGTTTAAGTAGTCTTTGAAGTTCTGGCCGCTCAGCTGTTTGAACAGGATTCCGCAGTACTTGGGGGAGATGTTGAACTGGTCCGCCATGTCGTTTAACATGATATCGTCGGTGTAATTCGTGTGGATATAACGGATCATCTCATTCAGAAGCTTCTCATCGTTGTTTTCGCCCCGGCAGCTTACCGCGGTCAGAATGTCCTGAATTGCGTGTCTTAAGGTGGTGATGGTGACCGAATCGCTCCAGTGTTCATACAGATACATAAAATTAATATCTTCTTTTAAAAGTGCTTCCGGCGATGTCTTCAGTTCCTGGAAGACACGGCCCAGTGTGCCAATCAGGACATAGACGAAGCTCTGAATCGACTCGATCGACAGCGTTTTGTCTACCAGGTTCGTGCGGATCAGCTGATCGAAGATCTGGAGCGCCTCCTCTTTGCCTTCCACGATACAGTGGACCATCCGGTTCTCCATGGAGAGCGGGTAGGAATACGTGACTGCGTCCACGGAACGGATCTGTTCGAAGGTCAGGATATTGGTATGGCCGTATACGTGCTTGTATTCCAGGATGCGCAGCGTCTCCTGATAGGCCAGCCAGATCCGGTTTAAGCCATTTCTGGGATTGCTTAAGGCAATCCACTGGTTGATCGTCTCATCCTCGGGCTTCTGTGTCAGATAGCGGAGGAGCTCGTAGAGCTGCAGGAGAATCTCATCTGTATTACCGCTTTTCACGATCATGGCGCACCGTGTGGAATCCAGATCCACGAATGTCATGTCAGGCACGTTCATGGTAAACTCATGGACATACTGCTTTAAAATAACGATACAGCTGGGGGAGGAGCCCTCATTTACAGGCTGGAACTCCACTACCACCACGCTGTAATCCTCTTCCGGCTCTTCTCCGCATTCTGTCAGGCCTCCCGGCTGGGGGGCGAAGAGCAGACGGCGGTATTGCTGCTGGGAGGCGAGGCGTTCATTCTCGTCCATGGCCTCCATCAGTGTCTTGCTTAAGGATTTTATTTTTTCCGAATTCTGCCGTAAAATCTTAAATTCATCGATGGGTTTACCATCCTCAGGGGAATCCATGGAATCTTCCACGACTTCCCGGATTGGCTTATAGAGCGCCTCCACCAGCAGCGCGATTAAAAAGGTGAAAATGCAGGCTGCCGTGACCAGAATCAGAAGAAAGAATACAATCTGGCCGGAACCCAGCATGTAGCTGTCATAGACATAGGCAATTTCCCATCCAATGGCAGGCAGGCTTGTAGGAAATACGTACTCCTTTCCTTGAGAGTATAAAGTTTTCAATAAAAGAATAGCTTTTTCGAATGGAGTTATGGTATCTTTAAGTTTCCAGACTTAAGAAAGATACAAGCCACCGAAAAAGCTATTCCGTGTATGAGTTTACCATACTTTTTCGTGGCTGACCATACGATTATGATAAATTATATTGATAAAGTTTTATGCTATTTTGAATCATGCTTCTCACGTAAAGCCGCTTTCCGTTGGTTTGTTACTATTACCGTCGGGCTTATGCTGCGTTCCGACAAACTTGGTGTCACCTCGGTTATTCGTGACCTGGCTCTCTGCCCGGACTGTTACCTTTCCATGCTTCACTTTTTCCGGGCTTCCTCCTGGTCCCTAGATGAGATACGCCTGCGTTGGTTCTCTTGCGTCAGGGAGTACGCTCCCCTCTATCAGGAAGGGGATTTCCACGTCCTGGTCGGGGACGGGGTCAAGCAGTCTAAGGAAGGACGCCGGATGCCCGGGGTTAAAAAGCTCTTTCAGGAATCTGAAAATTCCGCAAAACCCAAGTACATCCATGGACATATGTTTGGCGGCCTTGGCATCCTGGCAGGCCGCATCCACAGTTGGGCCTGCATCCCTTTGGGTATCCGGCTCCATGACGGCCTTCAGGGTGCCAGTGAGTGGGCAGGCGCATCGGTTTCCAGTTCCTCCCACGTTGTCCAGATGGTGGAGGATGCGTACCGTGCCTGTGAAGTCTTTGGGGATTGCCTGCTTCTTCTGGACCGGTATTTCCTCACAGTGCCCGCGCTGGTAAAACTGGAATGCCTGAACCGCGGCACAGCGGCCCGCATGGAAATCATCACTAAGGCAAAAAAATCCTGTACCGCGTTTGAAAAACCGGCCCCCCGCAAACCAGGCAGGGGACGGCCGCCAAAAAAGGGGGCAGCCGTCCACCTGAAGGAACTGTTTATTTCCCATAAAGATCAGTTCCGGGAAACAAAAATGGAACTTTATGGGAAACAGGAAACTATACGCTACTACAGCATTGACCTGCTTTGGGGGCAAAAACTGTACCAGGAGCTGCGGTTTGTGCTGGTGGAAATGGGAGGAGTCCAAAGCATACTGGCCAGCACCAGCCTGAACCTGGATCCGCTGGCAATCATCCGTCTTTACAGCTATCGGTTCCGGATCGAATGTATGTTCAGGGAGTTAAAACAGCAAACAGGGGCATTTTGCTACCATTTCTGGTCAAAGTATATGCCAAAGCTGAGCTACTACAGGAAAAAAGAGGAACCAGCCCCCTTGGATCAAGTTGAAAGTGAGAAGGCCCGTAAAAGAATCCTGGGAGCGGTACGCGCCACTGAAATGCATATCGCCTTGTCCTGCATAGCAATGGGGATCCTTCAGAGTCTTTCCATCCTCTTTATGGGGAAGATCAAATCCAATCAGCTCCGTTACCAGAGAACCCCTTCAAGGGACCGTGTATCGGAAGGTGCCCTCATGCAATATTTCCGAAAACATTTTTTCCGCCTTATAGGGCAAACGCCGGAATTGCGTATAACGCGAATAATTCAAGAACAACAGGATGAGTCAGGAATCTACTGGGATTCACTGGCTTCTTAGTGATACAAACTTTATACTCTCAAGTCCTTTCCAAGCTTGAAGAATTCCTGCTGTCCGATTCCGGAATCGGCTGCCTCCATACCCATACTCATCATATTTGAAAAAAGCTCATCCATATCGGCTTCCCGATGGCTGACCGCCAGCAGCCGGTCGTCACTGTAAAGCAGAAACTGACCTGGCCTGGCAGAGCCTGTAAGCGTCTCGATCGGAATCGTGACAAAACACAGAAGGCTGGAAGAATACCGGTAATCCTTTACGATATAGTAAACGGATTTTAGCCGGTCATTCTCATAATGAGGCAGGCAAAAGGGCCGGTTGGAAGCGGAAAAATGCTGATCCATGGACTCCATTTCTTCTATTGACAGTCCCTTTACATGCCTTAAAAATTTATCCCTGTCCACGGTCCCCGACTGGTCCAGGACCATACCGTACGATTTTCCGTCAAATTCCAGCGGACCTACCGTTGTCACAGCCAGCTCATAATTGAGCATGGAGGAGTCCGTGGTGATGATTCGCAGCTGCTTTAAGGCGGTGATGGAATTGAAATAGAAATCGTTGGCGGAGGATGAATTGACCCATTTCGTAATGCTCTTATCACGGCTGACGTCATTGACTGCACGCGAGATCAGATTCATGGCGATATTGGAATTGGCCTCCAACGCCGCCGTGGAATTCGATAAGTTGTGGATATAGCTGCTTTTCTGCTGCAGGTGAAGGTAGCTGCCCGACAGCACCGCAAGCAGGACAATCACTATGGTACCGGTAGAAATCAGGATTTTATACAAACGGTTTTTATAGATACCAGATGAAAACATAACGTCAGACCATCTACTTTCGTTTAATCTCCAGGGCGTATTTCTCCACGGCGCTGAGACCCTGATGATGCTCAAATCCCAGCGGATGGCGGCGGTAGCTCCCGGTGCCTGCCGTCTTTAGGGTGAAGAAAGGATCATCGCTCTTTTCCAGATGATGTTTAAGCAGGGAACGGTACTTTTCCAGAATCGGGGAGTACTCCGGTTTACCTGCCAGGTTGGTTTTTTCATATCTGTCATTTCTCATGTCATAAAGCTCCTCGCTGTCCGGCTCCAGATAACAGATATACTTATAATCCTCGTCGCAGATCATGCGCCCGGGAACGGTATAATCGCGGAATTCATCGTACCATTCCGCCACTGCGGCGGTCCGGTCGGAATGCGTTTTTACTCCCGTGATCTGAGGCATAAGGGATATCCCCTCCAGTCCGTCAGGACAGGGGAGCTCCGCATAGTCCAAAAGCGTGGGAACCAGATCCAGAAGAGAGGTTACGCCGCCGATTCGGGACGCTTGATCCCCACCCGGAAGCGCGAAAAAGAGAGGTACCCGGTTCGTCTCCTCGTAAAAAGCGCCGTACTTTGTCACAAGGTGGTGAGACGCCATCCCTTCACCGTGATCGGCCAGAAATACGACCATAGTCTGATCCGCGGTGCCGCTTTTTAAAAGCGCTTCGAGAATCTGGCCAATCTGTTTGTCCACCATGGACAGGTAGTAATAATAGGCGTAAAGGTAGTGGCGGAAATCATCTTCCTTCCAGCCGCTGGCCTGGCGCTGCCTTCTGTGGGCGCAGCAGAGATACTGGATGAATTCCGGCCGGTTGGCAATATCGTCGAAATCAAAGTTTTCCGGCAGAGGAGGAAGCTCCCGCTCCAGCGGGAAATCGCCGTATCCTTCGCTGTGTTCGCCGATGTAGGCACAGATGTTGTGTGGATTCTGCAGGTCCGAGACCATGAGAAACGGCCCTTCCGGCCGGGAAGACAGGTACTGGACGGACTTTTCCGTTGTGTCGATGTCCAGATACGTCTCATAATCGAATTTGATGGCCGGATTCGTCCGCGGGACATGGATTTCCTCGGATTCGATGACCTTAAAGCCTCTCAATGCCCCATAATCATGAGTCTTGCCAAAATGCACACAATCATAACCGGCATGGGAAAACAGTTCTCCCAGCGTCGGAATATCGTCGGAGACCGCTGGAAAGCCTTGATCGGGCAGGTTGGAGAGCACGCCGGTCTGGTGCGGATAGCGCGAGGTCCAGAACGAGGCCCGGGCCGGCTGACAGAGCGGACAGGAAGTATAGGCATACTCCATGACGGCGCTTCTGGCCGCCAGGCCGTCGAGATTCGGCGTGGAAGAATATGTATTGCCGTAGGCACTTAATGCCGTGGCGGAAAGTTGATCGCAGATGATGATTAAAATATTTTTTTGCTGCATTGTGTATACCCCCATTTGTTTACTTACTTAAAAGCATGTAATCCGAGTATAAGGGAATGAGCTGTAAAAATCAATCATATGGCGCGAATCGGGTGAATTGGTGATGAGTTGAAAAATGAATATAAAAAAGCAATCCTATTGCAGATGACCTGAAAAACAGTGATTTACTTTTCCGGATGAACGGGTTTAAAGTGGATTTCAGAAGCGGGAATGAGCTTTGTAAAATCAGAGCGTGTCAGAAAATTTATTCCTGCACTAATTGAATATGAGAGGGGAGTTACAAATGTTTAAGCAACAGGGCGGCAACAAAAATAAAGAATCCTGCCTGCACTCAGTCAGAAAGAACTGGGATTTATATCTTCTTCTGCTTCCGGGGGTGCTGTGGTTCCTGGCGTTTGCCTACAAGCCTATGGCCGGTCTGGCGATTGCCTTTTACGATTACAACATCTTTAAAGGAATCTCGGGAAGCACCTTTGTGGGACTGGACAATTTCATTACCTTTTTAACAGGAAGAGATTTTCTGAGGGTTTTGAAAAATACACTGATGATCTCCTTCTGGCAGCTGGTCGTCTGTTTCCCGATACCGATAATTCTGGCGGTCGCGGTTACGGAGATGAAGAACAAGTTTGTCAGCAAGATGACGCAGATGACAACACTCCTTCCGCACTTCGTATCGGTCGTCGTTGTCTGTGGTATCGTGGTCAACTTTCTGTCTCCCAGTACCGGTATCGTCAACATGATTCTGGAAAAGCTGGGAATGGAGCCGGTCTACTTTATGGTACAGCCCCAGTATTTCAGAGGAATCTACACGATCATGACCCTGTGGCAGAACGCAGGCTTCAATGCGCTCGTCTTTATTGCAGCCATCATGGGAATCGATCCGCAGTTATATGAAGCGGCCACCGTGGACGGAGCCGGAAAATGGCAGAAGATTAAGAATATCACCGTTCCGGCGATTCTTCCGACGATTGTCACCATGCTGGTGTTAAATATCGGAAAGATGGTAAAGGTAGGATATGAGGCCATCCTCCTTCTGTATCAGCCATCTACATTTGCCAAAGCAGATATTATCGCTACCTATTCCTACCGTCTGGGATTTGAAAACGGGAACTACGGTCTCGCTACGGCGGTCGGTATGTTTGAGGCAATTGTCGCGCTGGTACTTGTCACGTTGGCCAACCGGTTAAGCCGTAAGCTTTCCGATACGGCACTTTGGTAAGGAGGCGCGAGATGAAAAATAAGAAAATCCATCAGGGACAGGTAATTGGAACAGGTGAAAAGGTATTCAATGCAGGCATGGCGATCCTCGGAATTGTAATCAGCCTGGTTGTGCTCTATCCGATCTATTACGTGCTGATCGCATCGCTCAGTCAGCCGTATTACGTGGAGAACGGCGATGTCATGTTTGCCATCAGGCATTTTACATTGGCAAGCTATAAGGAAGCCATCAAGAAGAGCGGCATCTGGCTGGCCTACGGAAACACCATTTTTTACACGGTTGCCGGCGTTGTGGTAAATATGCTCTTTACGACGACCATGGCCTACGCCCTCAGTAAAAAGAAGCTGGTTTTCCGCAAGTTCTTTACCTTATTTACCATATTCACAATGTGGTTTAACGCGGGAATTATCCCCATGTACTTAACCTTCAAGGATTTCAGCCTGTTAAATACCAGAACGGCCATTATCCTTGGGTTTGCGATCAACACATACAACTTGATTATTATGAAGAGTTTCTTCGAACAGCTTCCCGAGGCACTGGAGGAAGCGGCGTTTATCGATGGAGCCAACCATATAATCACATTTTTCAAGATTTATTTACCGCTCTCCAAGCCCGCGCTGGCTACGGTGGGACTGTTTTACGCGATCAACCGCTGGAACAGTTACTTCTGGGCCATGCAGCTGTTAAATGACGACAGGAAGGCGCCCCTTCAGGTATTGTTAAAGAAGATGATCGTAGACCGGGTGGCCAACGCTTCGGAGGCGGCAATCGTAACACAGAATTCATTAAGTTCTCCAACCACGGTAATTTATGCTATGATAATCATAGCCATTGTACCGATGCTGATCGTATTTCCGTTTGTACAGAAATACTTTAAGACCGGCGTCACCGTTGGAGGAGTGAAGGGTTAACTTATCATAGCAGTTACAACAAAAAGGAGGTATTTCAAAAATGAAAAAAAGAAGACTTATGGCGGCGGCAATGGCGGCAGTAATGCTTACCGGCACTCTGGCGGGCTGTTCCGCAAAGAGCGAAACAAGCGGCACAGAGGCGGCAAAAGGGGAAGCTGGCACCAGCCAGGCCCAGACAGAGGAGACGCTGGAAGGCAGCCTCGTGAGCAAGGAACCAAAAGAATTTACCGTATTTTTAAACTTCAATATGCCGTTCGACTCGAACTGGCAGGTATGGCAGGAAGCCGCGAAGAGAACGAATGTCAGTCTGAAGGGAACCATTTCCCTTTCCAATTCCAACGAAGAAGAGGCGTTTAACCTGATGATGAGCTCCGGCAATCTGGCCGATATCATCGGCTACGTAGACGCGTCCTCCCTGGAGAAGCTGGGACGCGACGGCGGAATGATTCCGTTAAACGATCTGATCAAGGAACACGCGCCGAATATCCAGAAGGTGCTGGACGAGGACGCCAGATTCCGCCAGACGGCATACTCTCTGGACGGCAATATCTACCAGATTCCGAAAAATCAGGAGCTCAAGGCTGCCGAGTTCTGGTGGATCAGACAGGACTGGCTGGATAAATTAAACTTAAAGGCACCGACCACCGTCGATGAACTCCACGATGTGCTGTATGCGTTCCGCAACGAGGATCCCAACGGAAACGGATTAAAGGACGAGATTCCGCTGTTCGACCGCGCCGGATGGAAGCAGCCGGATGAGTATCTGTATCTTTGGGATACCAGCCTTGAATTCTATCCGAGAGACGGAAAGATGAAATACGAACCACTGGAAGAGAACTTCAAGACAGGCGTTTCCAACATGATCAAATGGTACCAGGAAGGACTGATTGATCCTGAAATCTTCACGAGAGGCGCTTCCTCCAGAGATACCCTGCTGGGCGGCGATCTCGGCGGCTGTACCCATGACTGGGTGAGTACGGCAAACTATAACTCCACGCTTCAGGAGACCATTCCGGGCTTCCAGATGGCAGCCATCGCACCGCCTGCGGATCAGAACGGTGTTGTAAAGGAACGTGTATCCAGATATCCGGGTGTGGGCTGGGGAATATCCTCCCAGTGCAAGGATCCTGTAACCGTGATTAAATTTATGGATTACTTCTTTACAGAAGAAGGAAGCGACTTAATGAACTGGGGAATCGAGGGAGATACCTTTACAAGAGATGCGGATGGCAGCAAACACTTTACCGACACGGTACTTCAGTCTGAACTGACACCAATCGGATATCTTCGTTCCATCGGCGCCCAGTACCGGATCGGCATGTGCCAGGATGGAGACTACGAGTATGCGACCATGAAGGAAGACGGAATCGAGGCGAATAAGCTGTACAATGGCCATGATGAGTGGTTTGACGATTCTCTTCCGCCTTACCTGGATGGAAAAATGGCGTTAAAGTATACCTCTGATGATGAGACCGAGTATAAGAACATTATGGCAAGCATCAAGCCTTATGTCGATGAAAAGTTCCAGTCCTGGATTCTCGGTGTCAATGATTTCGATTCTGAGTATGATACCTTTATCAAAGAACTGAAGGCCAGAGGCATCGACCGCGCGCTGGAAATCAACCAGAAAGCATATGATACATTCCTTGGAGAAGACCGTTAGATGAAAAAGAAAAACCTGTTATACATCTTCGCCGACCAATGGCGCGCCCAGGCCATTGGGGCGGCGGGAGAGGACCGTGTGAGTACGCCTCATATGGACCGTTTTGCCGGGGAGAGCATGGCGTTTGACCACGCGGTCAGCACGTACCCGCTGTGCTCGCCCCACCGGGCATCTCTGCTGACGGGAAAGTATCCGTACTGCTGCGGAATGTGGACCAACTGTAAGATAGGCCTGGATGAGACCGTCATGTTAAAGCCGCAGGAGGTAACCATTTCCGATGTCCTCCATGAAAATGGCTACGAGACTGCCTATGTGGGCAAATACCATCTCGACGCGAGTGAGATGAACTTTCACGAGAAGCCGGAATCCGGTGCGGTGAACTGGGATGCCTTCACTCCTCCGGGAGAACGGCGTCATCACTTTGATTACTGGTATTCCTACGGAGCGATGGATAAACATCTGTCGCCCCATTACTGGAAGGACGAACCGAAAAAGGAGGAGGGCGCCAAATGGTCTCCGGAGCATGAGACGGACATTGTGCTGGATTATCTGGACGGCCGGAATAAGGAAAAGCCATTCTGCCTGTTCCTCTCCTGGAATCCGCCCCATCCTCCCTATGATCTGCTTCCGGAAAAGTATGCGGACCGTTACCGGGGAAAGGAACTCGTATTCCGTGGAAACGTTCCGGAAGAGCTGAGAACCGATGAGGCATTTCGGAAGAAGTTCGGAGAGTACTACGGAGCCATAGAAGGACTGGATGATAATTTTGGCCGGATCATGGAGTATCTGGACCGGGAAGGCCTGACAGAGGACACGATCGTAGTGCTGTCGGCCGATCACGGGGACTGTATGGGTTCTCATGGCCTGATGGGAAAGAACATCTGGTACGACGAGTCCATCAGGATTCCTCTCTATATCAGGGGACCACAGGTTGTAAAGGGGCACAGTGATGCCCTGATCGCCAGCCAGGATCACATGCCAACACTTCTGGAACTGCTGGATGCGGTGGTTCCCGATACGGTTCAGGGAAAAAGCTTCGCGTCCCTGGCCCGTGGGGCCTCCATGGAAGAGGAACCGGAACACGCATTTCTCTGTATGATACCGGGCATGCCTGAACTGGTGGAAGAGTACCGGAAGCTGGGATTAAACAACAAGGCGTTCGGCTGGCGTGGAATCAGAACGAAGGATATCACCTATGTCGTTGACAACGGGACGTCTCCGTCCGAAACGCAGAGACGGCTGTTTTACGATAATAAGAAAGATCCCCTGCAGTTAAATCCTGTCGAACTGGATCCGCAGGACGCCATAGCGGAAGCTTATGACGCGGTAATAAGATCCTATTTAAGGAAAACGAGAGACCCGTTTCTTCTGTAAATGAGGAGCGGTGAGAGAGGAGACAGAATATGGCGCAGACAATGAAACGAATCCGTCAGTATCCGGGAACGGATGCGGAGAAAAGAAAGAAGTACATGGACGCAGCCACGGAGATCGTCCGGTCCAACCTGCCGGAATTCACGGAATTTTTTGAGAGCTCCAACAGCGAGGGCGGCTTTTATCTGCCGACAGAAAACGTAGAATGGACAACCGGATTCTGGACCGGCGTGATCTGGCTGGCTTATGAATATACAGGGGAAGCCTGCTTTAAGGAGGCGGCGGAATCTCAGGTCGAAAGCTTCCTGAAACGAATCCGGGAGAAAATCGATGTAAATCACCATGATATGGGGTTTCTCTACAGCCTTTCCTGCGTGGCAGCTTATAAGCTGACCGGCAGCAGCCATGCCAGAGAAGCAGCACTTTTA
>NZ_JBKVCZ010000117.1:0-19975 GCF_046966825.1 Hungatella sp.
TTTTTTTAATTATAAGATTATTATCTTAGTATAACTATCTCTATATATTGAGATGCATAAAGGAGGACTTATGAATTTACAGGAAGCATTTCAAGAGTTAACCGGATTTAGGAGCACGATGGAAAACGAATTGACAAAAGTAGGAAATGTTATGTATGATGATAGCAACAGGAATGAACGTTTCCTATATACGCATTATCAAGAAATCATGAGTGAAATTGATTATATCATGGAAAGCATTGAATATATAAACAGGCCAATTCTGAAAATGGGAGTTGTTAATTTACAGAATCAGAAGCTATGTTTAAACGATTTTGAACTTAAGGATGGTGACACAATTGAGGTCCTATCCCAAGATGAATGGCAAAAGGTTGATATATATAAAGTAAGAGGAGAATTTAGAACTGATTTCATTAATAGTATCATGCACTTATATGGAAGGATTCGTTTAACAGAAAAAGAAGCAAAGGAAAGACTTTCTTCGGAATGATGTTCTTTCATACTAATAATAAACAAAAAGAAAGGAGGCAGGCGTTGCACTCATTAATCCATTGATGGGTATTTACGTCTAAATTTTATGAAAGTAAATAAATTATTGATTGGTTTAATGGCATGTTCCATGTCATTGACCGCTTGTACGGCTACTACTGATAATACAACAATACAACCAACAGATAATCCTGCCGTTTTCCCAACGGAGTCAACCGAGGCGACACAACCAACAGAAGCAAACATAACGACAGAACCAACAGATGGGACAGAAGATACTATGAATATAGATATCGGGATGTACAAGAACTTTGTAAATAAAAATGAAAACTGGATGTTCAGTCCCTACAGCATTAAGGATGCATTTTCTTTATTGTATGAAGGAACAGAAGGAAAAGTAAAGGATGAATTTGAAACAGTCCTAGGGTTAAATGAAGAATCGGTTGCTGCAATACGTGAATATGATGCCTTTATCAAGACATCAGATACAGATTCCGTAAAAATTGCAAACCGTGCCTATGTCTCAAATGATGATAAGATACGGAATGCATTGGATATTAACGTCTTAGGACTTGATAAGGATGAAATCAAGGACCTGCAGGTGGATGATCCGAAAGCGGCAGCAGAAGATATCAATACATTTGTCAGTGATACAACGAGCGGAAAAATAGAAAATTTCATATCAGAAGATTTTATCAATGAAGATACATCCCTTATACTTGTAAATGCCCTTTACTTCAATCAATCATGGAATTTTGACAAAGGAACCATTCTATGGTCCGACGGAAAACAATATAAAGCGTTCCAGAACAAGGACTATTCACTTTCTAACATTAAGGAAGTAGATGACGGAGCTATTGATGTATTAAGGCTCAATTACATAAATGACGAAAGTGACAGGAACAATTATGCTATGACTATATTCTGTAAATCAGAAAACGCAACAGATAATCATGTTGACCAGTATTTTGAATCACTCTCCGATGATGAATTTAGGGATATCATGAATTTCAAGGATTATGAAGGATTAAAAGAATACGACAAGGCAGAATTTTATGTCCCTAATTTTGAATTCGAAAATAAATGCTCTTTGATGAATAGCCTACAGGATATGGGAATGATTGATGCCTTCAGTTCGGCGGATGGTTTTAAAAAGCTTGGCCCGGTATGTATCAGTGATGTGGTCCATGCCACTTATATAAAGACCAACGAGACAGGAACAGAGGCAGCAGCAGCAACTGGAATCGGGATGAAAATGATGAGTGCACAAATCGAAGAAAAAGTTAAAATGATAAGAGCGAATGACACATTTGTTTTCGTAATATCAGATACAGATACCGATGATATCCTCTTTATGGGAAGGGTAGTACAACCAACAGAACCGGTTAACCGATAATAAATATACAAGGGCTATGTATCAAATGTAGTCCTTTTTAAATGCGATTTACTTGGGTTATAAATCGAACCACACTAAAAACTTTATTTTCCGGCACAATTGACTATATAAGGTCAGTTAGATAAACTAAAAGTGTCTCAATGGAAGGAATATAATAAAAGGAGTAATATATGAAACAGTATGGGCAATTAGCTAGGGAAAGTATGAAATCGCAGATAGAAATTTTAAAGGATTGGGTGTCTCAGGCAGGTTTCCTCTATATGGAGAATGTAGTAAATGAAGAATACAACTTTACGATATATTTTGTGGGTACAAAAGAACAGATTGAAGAATATGAAATATATCGGCCAGGAACTTTAAACTTAGAAAGACTGGCATATTGGTTATTGACCAGGAAAATGAAAGGAATCATACTAGGGACGGATATAGAGAAGGTACAGGATGACTGTGATGCTTTTAATAATTTGATGGACAAGTTAGGACTGTTAATGCCTGAAGACGAATTGTTCGTATATGAAGTGGCTTTAGCAATCGATACGTTCATAGAAAAAAATAAGCATGACTATGCAGCAGAAGTGATTAAAGAATGTTGCAATTATATTAATCATAATAAATTAAGTAAAAAAGAGGCATAAGCCTCTTTTTATGTGTTGTCTTTATGTAAAAGTCATGCTCAGTCTTTTTCAATCGCTTCGAAACCATCACAGTATCTTAACCATACAGGATCGAAATTGAATGGATGAAAGAACCAGCCGTGAGCAATCCCATGTTCATCACCAATTGCGACAGCAAGGCGATTACTGCAACAACTATGGGTATCTCCGGGAAAATCGTGCCTATATTTGCATTTGTAACAAGCCTGTGACATATCAGCATTTTCTTTGGCTTCTGCATAGGCAATTAGTCGTTTTACATTCCATAGAATAGTTGCTTTATCCTTATCGGAAAATTTACTTAAAAAATCGTTTCCACTACCAGTATTCGCTTTAATAATTCTTACGTATTCCATCGTTTCATTCATCATTTCCATCATAAATATTCTCCTTTTATCTTCTATAGATATAATATGCATGATTATCGAAATGATAATGATGGATGTTCCTTGTTTTAACTTATTTGTAATCTGCAAAGAGCATAATATTTAAAATGATAAAAGAAGGAGATAAATATGAAGGAACATTATAACATCATTCCACCCTTAAACAAAAAAGATTTTGTTGCCTGTATCAATAAAATGCAGGATGTTGACAGGAAGATTGAGGCAATCTCAGATGTATTAAGAGAAAACTGTCCGGAATCAATTTATTGGCCTCCATCCTTACATGGCCAGCTGATTGAAGTCCTGAAGAAAATCTTTAGGGAGGACGGAAAAGAGTTTAGTTTTATTGAATACTATATTTACGATCTGAAATATGGCAAGGAGTGGTGCGAAGATTCCATCAGTATTGATGGAAAGCCCATTACATTAAAAACACCAGAAGACTTATATGAGGCATTGCTGGACGAGATGAACCGGATGTAATATGGTGTTGTGAATATGATTTAATTAGAGCCTTAAGGCTCTTTTCTATTTTCTGGCAGATAAATACAGTAGCAATTCTTTGTTAATATCACTATATAAGTGAAAAAAGTAGGTTTATATGGTAAACTTATGGAAATGGGAGGAATTTAATATGATGGAAGATGAAAAATATAAGTTTAATATCTACGTTGAAAATGCACCTATCAATCCATTGGAAAGACATACGATAAAAAAGATACTGAATGAGCAAGGAATAGGAATTGTTTTCTTGGAATATCGAGGGATTATGAATTCTGCTTTTGATGCAATTCCAATTTTTTTAAATCCTGAAATCATAAGCTTATTGGTCAGCAGTATGATGAATTTTTGAAAATGTACAAAAACGAGCACTTCACACAGGAATCCATACTTAAGGAATTAAAATATTACGCAGACATATTCCAAGCTTTTGTATATGATACTCCTAAATATCCAGAAGAAATCAATCAAATACTCAAAAAGATAAGACAGTTAAATCAGTCTACATGTTATCCCTTTTTACTGCATGTTTTTAATGACTATGAGCAGAAAGTTATTACAATAGACACATTACAAAGGACACTTAACTTGATCTTATCATACATTTTACGGAGAGTGACTTGTGGAGTACCTTCTAATTCATTACGTGGATTTTTTATAACACTTTATGGCAGAATCTTTAAGGTGACCTCAAACAAATCAAGATATTATGAGTCTATTAACAAATTTTTGTGGAGTATATCGTCACATGATGTAATCCCATCTGATAGTGAGTTTAAAAGGGTATTAGAAACATCACAAATATATCCGAGTAAAACACTATGCAAATATTTATTAATGGATATTGAAAATGGTGGAAGCAAAGAAATACTGAATACGGATTCCTTAACAATCGAACATATTATGCCTCAGACTCTAAGCTCCGAATGGAGATATATAAAAACAGAAGATCATGAAAAATATTTACATGTATTAGGAAATTTATCAGTAACCGGTTATAATTCTGAGTTATCTAATAAAAGCTTTTCTGAAAAAGTAGAGCTGATACAAGAAAATTCAAAAGCAGTTATCTTAAACAAAGACATAGTTGATAAAACAAAATGGGATATACCAGAGATTAAAAACAGAAGTAAAAGGCTAGCAGGCATCATCATGAAAAGATATCACATTGATAAAATTGATGATCCAAGTATAGAATTTGAGTATATTAAAAAAATCACAATGGAAGACGACTATAATGAAGTCACTGGTAAGAAATTAATAAGCTTTAGTTTTAATGGAGAATTATACAGACAAAATAAATTCACATTGATGTTACTGGATATGGTAAAAATATTAGATAAACAGAATCCTGGGATACTAGATACTTTGGCTGATAGAGATTATTCTTACACACCAAAATTTAAACGTCCTTACATAAGCAGGAGCACAGATAATATAATTAAACCTGAAACGTTAAAAGATAACATATACATTGAAACCCGAATCAATCCTTCTGGAATAATGAAATTTATAGAAAGTTTAATAGAAGAATTTAAAGCAGATAAATCTACGTTTTCTATTTCCGTTATTGCTGATGATTATATTGAAGATGAAGAAGAATAAAAATGCCTTTAGTAATGTAGAAAAACAACTCAGAACATGTAATAAGGCTTATCATATAAATATTTGCAAGATTAGAAAAATATCAGGCCAACTTAGGTTGGTCTCAGACTGTAGACAAAATGGTTCCTGGTGCGATGCACCCGGAACCATTTTGAATTTTATATAGAGATATATTGGTTCGAATATACAGACAAAAGAACAGGGTTTCCTTAGCCCGCCCTTTCTCCATTTCCAGATTGCCAGTTTCTTTAGATTCATACATGCAAATAAAAGGGTCAGCTCCATTGTCACTTTTGCCAATCCTCTGTACTGTGTATATCTCATTCCATGTTTTTCTTTTCCGTCTGCAAAGACTCGTTCGATGGTTTCTTTCCGTTTCTGATAGATTTCTTTCATCCCTGTCTGATGACGGATTTCCTCCACCTTTTCCATGTACCCCTCCCATACATGGCGGCTTACCACCTTTACATGGTCTTTGCTTCCTGTACATTGGTTTTGGTACGGACAATCCTTACACTTTTTTCCATCGCTTTTGTATTCTCGGTATCCATCACGGTTTGTTGTGCTGTATTTTAGGATCTGATTATTCGGGCATAAATAACAGTCAAAGTATTCATCATATACATAATCGCTTTTTCGAAAATACCCTTTCTTTGTCATTGGACGTTTATAGGGCATAACCGGAACCTTTCCTTCCTCGATTAGCGTTCTTGCGATTGCTGGTATCTTATAGCCTGCATCCATTACATAGTATTTAGGATATTTTACCCGTTCGCTTACTTTCCGGTACAGTTCCCAAAAGGATACGCTGTCGTGGACATTCCCTGCTGTCACTTCAAAATCTATGACATAATTATTTTTATCACAGCAGGTATTGGCTGCATAAGCAAACACCTGCTTGTGTTCCCCTTTGTGGAACCAGCCACTGTCGGGATCGGTAGTGCTGACCTTTTTGTTTATGGTCTCTGGCGTGGACTCTTTTTCTTTCAATGGCTTTTTCCCGTGTTCCAGCCTGTCCTTCTCTATTTCCTCCTGCAGCTCCTTTTCGTAACATCGGGCTTCTTTTTCCATGGTTTCATTCTGATATTTATGAGGGTTTGCACTGGCTTTGATGTGGGTACCATCAATAAAAAGACTTTCCGTATCCAGGAAACCACAGGCATCCACCTCCATTAGAATCCGGGAGAATATCTTTTGAAAAAGATCCGTATCCTTAAAGCGTCTGGTATAGTTCTTCCCAAAGGTAGAGAAATGAGGGATATCCTCATACAGGCCGTATCCCAGATACCAGCGGTAAGCAAGATTCACTTCAATCTCTTTGATTGTTTTGCGCATGGAAGGGATGCCAAACACGTATTGGAGGATCACGATTTTCATTAATACAACGGGATCAATGCTTTCCCTGCCATAAGGTTTGTAGAGATCTTTAACCTCGTCATAAATAAAGCTTAAATCAATGGCTTCCTCCAGCTTTCGAACCAGATGACCGGAAGGGACGAGGTCATCCAGGCTTGCAATCTGTACCTGAGAACGTTCTGAATAATCTTTTTTCCCCATCATAAGAAAAAACCTCACTTTCGTATAGTACTATTATACTACATCGAAATCCTGAGTGAAAGAAAAAAGACAACCGCCTCCTATTAGGAGGCTAGTTGTCTACAGTCTGAATTATTTTTACAAAAATAATGGTAAATTTGGTAAAAACTTTAGAAAATTATAAGAATTTATTGTTGTAAAAGATTATGAGATGCCATTATAATGGGGGAGAATGGAGCGAGATATTAATCAGGAGGAAAGAGACGTATGAAAGACGAATTCAACCACGTGGAAATAGACGGTAAAGAGGCGGACGATATCCAGGTAAAGATGGATGATGTCGTGGCCGATGCTGAGGCCTTTGCAGCGGAAGAGAAAACCGTTCAGCCGGAGCGGAACCGGAGGGGCGGGGCGAAGCCTGTACCGGTGATGGAAGAGCCGATGAGCGACGAGGATTTTAATGAAGAATTAAAAGAGCTCATGGAAGAAGACACTTCGGGCAAGAAGAAAAAAAAGAAGAAAAACGGAGAAAGAGGGCGCCGTAAAAAATGGAGCGGCAAGAAAAAAGTCCTTGTCGGCGTCGGCATCGCAGTGGTGGTTATTTTCGGAGCCTCCAAGGTGATGGGTGGAGGCAAGGCGCCCCAGATGATGGCATCTACATTCCCTCTGACCAGGGGCGAAGTGGTGGAGATGCTTTCCGTCAGCGGTCCCGTCGAGGGAACGGACAGTGTGGAGGTGGTATCCAATTTACACGCAGAGATTCTGGAGATCCCGGTAAAAGAGGGAGATCGTGTGGAAAAGGACCAGCTGCTGGCCACTCTGGATGAGAAGGAGGCGAAAAAAGAGGTTGATATCGCTCAGAATGCCTATGACCTTGCAGTTACTACATATAATGAGAAACAGATCGAGGCTGAGAACGGCTATGCCAAGGCAAAGCAGGATTACGATGCCGCCAAGGCTAATTACGACAGAACAAATGTGCTGTTCCAGTCAGGAAGCGCCTCCCAGCTGGAGCTGGAGACCGCTTCCGACGCACTGAACAATGCACAGCGCGATTTAAAGACATTTACATTAAAAGACGGCAGACCGGTAGCCAATGAATCGTATTCCCTTCAGATTGAGAACGCAGCTTTCGAACTGGACCAGAAGAAGGAACTGCTGGAAAATACGCGTGTGACCAGCCCGATCGCCGGTACGGTGGTCCGGGTCAACTGTAAGGTAGGCCGATTTGCGGATAAGACCGATGACGACAAGCCGATGTTCATTATCGAGAATCTGGACGTTCTGGAGATGAAGATCAATGTCAGCGAGTATTCCATCGGTAAAGTCCAGATTGGCCAGCCGGTAGAGATCAGCGCAGATATCTTAAACGGCGAGGTTGTGAAGGGCGAGGTGACAGCCATTTCCCCGACTGGTGAGGAAAAAGGAAACGGTTCCACGGAGCGCGTGATCCCGACGACGGTCCGCATTATTGACCAGAATACACGGTTGATTGCAGGCATTACTGCGAAGGCAAAGATCGAACTGCAGAAGGCGGAGGATGCGTGGGTCGTTCCGGTTTCCGCTCTGCTTCAGCAGCCGGATGGCAGCACCGCAATCGTAACGATAGAAGACAACATTGCCCATATGATCCCTGTGACCACCGGAGTTGAGAGTGATATTCAGGTGGAAGTGATCCCGGCGGAAGAAGGAAAACTGACCGAGGGAATGCAGATCGTTGAGACACCGGCGGCAAATCTTACAGACGGCATGACCGTTGTAGCTGTTCCGGCCGCACAGTAAAGGAGGAAGCAATATGTGGAAAAGGGAAAAAAGGCTTCCTTCCTACATGACCGAGAATGTATCGGATGACCTGATCCGGCTGGTGGATATGGTGAAGATATACGACACCGGTTCCATCAAGGTTCTGGGCCTGAAACGAATTAATCTGACCATTAAGCGGGGAGAATTTGTGGCGATCATGGGACAGTCCGGATCCGGAAAATCCACCCTGATGAACATTCTGGGGTGTCTGGACCGCCCGACCATGGGCCATTACTACCTGGATGGAATCGATACGGCCGACATGAGTCCCGACGCGCTGTCTGCGATCCGGAACAGAAAGATCGGCTTCGTATTTCAGTCCTTCAACCTGATTTCGAGAACATCGGCACTGAAGAACGTAGAACTGCCCATGACGTATGCCCATAAATCCAAGAAAATGCGGGAACAGCGCGCGCTGGAGCTTCTGGAGCGCGTGGGCCTGGGAGAGCGGTATGAACACATGCCGAACGAACTCTCCGGCGGACAGCGGCAGAGAGTCGCCATCGCCAGGGCGCTGGCCAATGAACCGCCGCTGATTCTGGCGGATGAGCCGACCGGTAACTTAGACACTGCGTCTTCCGTGGAGATCATGGAGCTGTTTTCCAGGCTGCACAAGGAAGGCGCCACGGTCGTTGTGGTTACCCATGAGGAAGACATCGCCGCATTTACGGAGCGGATTATCCGGTTCCGGGATGGCCAGGTGGTGAGTGATAAGAGAAATGTTCCGAAGGAGCTTACGGAAGAGGAAGCAGTTAAAATGAAGAAAGAAGGGACGCCATGCTGCTAGAAAATATGACCATGGCGCTCCATGCCATCCGGTCTAACAAGATGCGCTCTTTCCTTACCATGCTGGGAATCATCATCGGTATCGCGTCGGTGATCGCCATCGTTTCCGTCGGTGACAGCATGCGGTCCCTCTATGCGGATGCCTATAAAAACGTGGGTGTGAACCGGGCCATCGTGATGGTATCCTGGCGTGTCGATGATTTTCGAATGAGCGATTATTTCACCCTGGATGAACTGGACCGGGCGAAGGAAGTGTTTCATGACAAGATATCCTATATGGACAGCGACGCCTATGCCAGCACCGAGGCAGTTTATGGAAGAAACAAGGTTAAATACGAGTTCCAGGGGATTGATTACAATTATACGAAGGTGCAGCCCACGAACATTATTTACGGCCGTGAATTGAGCGAGGCCGATGTAAGAGGGCGCAGGAATAACGTCGTGCTGGAAGACAAGGGCGCGGAGCAGTTGTTTGGTACAGCTAACTGTGTCGGCAAAACGTTCCGTATGACAATCAATAAAACCACCGAGGAATATACGGTGGTAGGCGTCTACCGCAAGGATTTGTCGCCGCTGGAGGCGATGATGATGGGGAACGGCCAGACACAGTCGGGCTTTATACCCTATACGATTCTCACCCGCCCCAGCGATTATTTTCAGGATTTGAACTTCTACGTGAAGGACGGCGTGGACATGAAGACATTTCTGCCTGAGATTGCCCGCTACGTTGCAAAGATAAAAGGAAGGCCGGTAACGGATATCATGACCCAGTCTGTCGTGGAACAGATGGGAAGCGTGGACAGCGTGCTCGGCGGAATGTCTGCCGCGGTAGGCGGCATAGCAGCGATTTCCCTGCTGGTAGGCGGCATTGGTATCATGAATATCATGATGGTATCCGTGACGGAGCGTACCAGGGAGATCGGAATCAGGAAGGCTCTGGGGGCCCGCACCGGCGATATTATGATGCAGTTTTTGACAGAGTCGGCGCTTATGTCGGCCTGCGGAGGCGTGATCGGAATTCTGCTGGGAGTGGGGATTGTCATGATCGGCGGAAGCGCCATGGGGATGGTCCCTGTTGTGAAGGTGTCCGTAATCATTGTGGCGGTCGGATTTTCCGCCCTGGTTGGAATCTTCTTTGGCCTGTATCCAGCATCCAAGGCGGCAAAGGCCGATCCTATCGATGCGCTGCGCTATGAATAGGGAAGGGAGAGACCATCATGCTGCTTGAAAATATGTTTATGGCACTGCATGCCATCAAAGCGAATAAGATGCGTTCCTTTCTCACCATGCTGGGAATCATCATCGGTATCGGTTCGGTGATTGCGATCGTGTCCATCGGTGACACCATGCGTTCCATGGTAGCCGATTTATATGCCAATGTGGGTATGACACGGGCGATCATCTATATCTGGCCATCCGACGGCGGAGATATGCGGGACAGCGATTACTTTAATTTAGAGCAAATGGAACGGATTAAAGAAGTATTTCATGACGATATTGAGTATATGGATACCAACGCCTACTACAGCAGTGAAGCGCTGTTCGGCCGGAAAAAAGTGAAATTCCAGTTCCAGGGTATCGATTACAATTATCCTGACGTACAGAAGATCAACATTTTATACGGACGGAATTTAAATGAGGCTGATATCAAGGGGCGCAAAAAGAATGTGGTTCTGGAAGCGCAGGGCGCGCTGGAACTCTTCGGAACGGAAAATGCCGTTGGCAAGACGCTGCGGACCACGGTCTACGGCGAGACGGACGATTATAATGTAGTAGGAGTCTATAAAAAAGAGATGACGCCGTTCGAAGCGATGATGATGTCCATGATGCCGGGGCAGACGAAGGAGGGATTTATCCCGTACACAATCCTTTCGTGGCCCAACGATTATCTGTTCCAGCTGAACTTTTATGCGAAGGAAGGGACGGATATGAACGAACTGTCCGGGCGTATGGTCCCTTATCTTGCAAGGCTTAAGGACCGGCAGCCGGCTGATGTGACATTTTATTCTGCGCTTGACGAGATGAAGGGGAACGACAGCATGATGAGCAGCCTGTCCGCCGCTGTAGGCGGGATAGCGGCCATTTCTCTGCTGGTCGGAGGAATCGGAATCATGAATATCATGCTGGTGTCCGTAACGGAAAGAACCAGAGAAATCGGAATCAGAAAGGCCCTTGGGGCGAAGACGCGGGATGTTATGATACAGTTTTTGACGGAATCCGCAATTCTGTCTGCATTGGGAGGCATTCTCGGCGTGGTGATCGGCGCGGGGCTGGTCATGGGCGGCGGCGCGATGTTCGGGATTTCCGTGGTAGTGAAACCCCAGGTCGTCGTCGTGGCGGTTGGATTTTCCGCTCTGGTCGGCCTGTTCTTTGGCCTGTATCCGGCGTCAAAGGCGGCGAAAAAAGACCCGATCGACGCGCTGCGGTACGAATAAAAGATTTCGGAATCATGAAGAAATATGTGTATGTGGCCGGGGATTTTCCTGTATTTTACAGGGGTATCCCCGGTTTTGAACTTTACAAAATTATAAAAATCTCCAGATGGGTCTCGCCAAGTAAAAAGTTCTATGCTATAATAAGATGATATGTTATGGTGTATTGAGGAGAGCCTATGCTGAGTGAAGAAAAAATCAAAATCATGACGAACCTCGCCATGTTCGAGAAAAAAGAGGGGAACAGGATATTTCCCGTAAACCGGTATTTTAAAAGTGATTATATCAGCAGCAAACTGCTGCGTTCCTTTTTCAGTTATACCCTGAGTTTCCTTTTGGGTCTTGTCTTATGGGTGCTCTGCGATATTGAGAAGTGGCTGAATGTCATGTGGATCGAGAGTCTCATTGAACTGGGCATGAAGGTGGGCGTGATCTATCTGGCCGGACTGGTGGTATACCTCATCATAAGCCTGTGCATTTATGCGAGGCGATACGACTACGCGAGCCGCGGGATGAAGGTCTATATGGCAAAACTGAAGAGGCTGGACAAACGGTATGAAGGTAATTCCAGACCCGGAACGCGGACTAAAGGAGGACGGACCCAATGATGAGTCTTCTTGTTTTCAAGGAACGATTAAAGGAATTTTATGCAAAGTTTGACATTTATATCACGCCGGTAATCAAGTTTGTATACAGTTACCTTGCGTTCTGGCTGATGAACCGGAATATCGGTTTCATGGCAAAGCTCACGAATCCGCTGGTTCCTCTGGTACTGGCGCTGGCTTGTTCGTTTCTGCCATACAGCGCGATCAGCTTTCTGGCGGCGGCGTTTATGCTGGCCCACTTATGGGCGGTATCCTTTGAGGTGACACTGGTTATGGCGGTGTTTGTCCTGGTGGTTGCACTTTTATACTACGGCTTCCATCCCGGTGACAGCTGTCTTCTGATCCTCACACCGATCTTTTTCGTACTGAAGATTCCGTACGCGATTCCACTGATTGTCGGCCTTTCAGGCGGCATGATATCCGTGATTCCGGTGGGCTGCGGCATTTTTATCTATTATACGCTTCTGTATGTCAAACAGAACGCGGGGGTTCTGACCAATGAGATATCAGCCGATATGATGCAGCGCTTTTCCCAGATCGTGAAGAGCCTCTTCGGCAATAAGCTGATGTTAGTGCTGATTGCGGCTTTTGCGGCTGCGATCATTGTAGTGTTCATTCTTAAGAATATGTCTTTCGACTACTCCTGGATCATCGCTATTGTGGCGGGAACCATCGCCCAGCTGGTGGTGATTTTTATCGGAGATATTACCATGGATGTATCAGTTCCGGTAAGTGAGCTCATTATAGGAGTGGTGGTTTCTTTAATCCTGTCGGGGATTTATACGTTTTTCGTCTTCGCAGTGGATTATTCGCGGACCGAATACGTTCAGTTTGAGGATGACGATTATTATTATTACGTGAAGGTGGTGCCGAAGATGACGGTGAGCACGCCTGACGTAAAAGTTCAAAAAATAAATGCCAGAAAACTCCAGAGACCACAGCGTTAGGCGAAACTGGAAAAAGGGAGGTGGACTTTCGTGGCAGATATTATAGATGGATTATATTCCTGGGTTTCTTTCTTACCAAGGATAACCAAGACGAATCTCGTTGAGATTATTATCATAGCGATACTGCTTTATGAGCTGCTTGTCTGGATTATGAATACGAGAGCCTGGACTCTCTTAAAAGGAATACTGTTAATACTGTTTTTCTATGTGCTGACCTATATCTTCCGTCTTGATAATATCAAGTGGATTTTAAATACGATAGCGACGCCGGCGGTGACGATGGCGATCGTGATCTTTCAGCCGGAGCTTCGAAAGGCGCTGGAACAGCTGGGAAGCAGAAACCCGCTTACAGGAATTCTTACCTTTGATGACGGAAAGGACAATTCCGCATTTACCGACCGGACGATCAACGAGCTGGTGAAAGCTACTTTTGAGATGGCCAAGGTGAAGACGGGAGCGCTCATGGTGATTGAGCGCGGCGACTCTTTAAAGGAGATCGAACGAACCGGCATTGAGATTAACGGTCTGGTGTCAAGCCAGCTTCTGATTAATATATTCGAACACAACACACCACTCCACGATGGGGCGGTGGTCATACACGGTAACCGGGTGGCGGCTGCGACATGCTACTTACCGCTGTCCGACAACATGTCCATCAGCAAGGAACTGGGAACGAGGCACCGTGCCGCGGTCGGCGTCAGCGAGGTAACAGACAGTCTGACCATCGTGGTGTCTGAGGAGACGGGGCGTGTCTCTGTCGCTTCGGAAGGCGGCTTAAAGCGCGCGGTTGACGCGGATGCGCTGCGGGAACTGCTTATGGATATCAAACACGTGGAAGGAGAAGGCAGCAGATTTAAGATATTGAAGGGAAGGCGGAAAAATGAAGGAAAAGTTGCTAAATAATCTCGGCCTGAAAGTCGTTTCTCTCGTTCTTGCCTTTGTTATCTGGATGGCGATTGTTAATATTTCCAATCCCGTTGTTTCCGGACAGCCGTTTACAATTCCGGTGGATGTCCGTAATGAGGAAATCCTGGATAATGCCAATCTGACGTATGAAATTATCGGCAAGGACAGCGTTACGGTGAGTTACCAGGTAAACACGAGAAACAGCTCGCTGTTTCGGGAATCCGATTTCAGCGCGTATATTGATTTAAAGGACTATAACGATGTGACAGGCGCGGTGCCGGTTACCATAGAGGTCAACAAAAACAAAGTATCCCTGATCAGAAACGGGGAAGTGACGGCGAAGCCGATGGTTCTCCATGTGAAAACGGAAGCCATGCAGAATAAGAAGTTCGACTTAAAGGTGAATTACGTAGGAGAGGTGGAAGACGGTTACGCGTCAGGAATTACCACCCTGTCCTCCGATTACGTGGTGGCGCGCGCGCCGGAATCCGTGATTGGCAAGATTGCGTCGATCGGTATTGAGATTAACCGGGAAGGTGCCAACGCGGACTTAGACGGCTACGTAACGCCCAAGTGCTATGACGCGAACGATAAAGAACTGACGGATCTCGGAGATGAACTGACGATTACTCCGGAAAGCATCCACTATAACATGGCGATCCTGAAGGCCAAGGAACTGACACTGAATTTCGAAGTGAAGGGAACTGTGGCCCCCGGCTACCGGTTCACAGGAGTGGAGAGCGACTTGAAATCCGTTCCCGTGGTTGCGACGAAGTCAGTGCTGGCGTCTGTCAATGCGCTATCTGTTGTCGATGACAAGCTTACCATCGACGGAGCGACTACAGACAAGGTGATCCATCTTGATCTGAACGATTATCTGCCTCCGAGCACGACGATCGCACCGAATGCCCAGAGCCAGGTGACGGTTACCTTAAAGGTAGAACCACTGACTACAAAGTCCTACACTCTTAAGCTGGCCGATTTAGCCAGCAGTGGTTCAGACCCTGATTATGAGTATACCTTCAGCAAGGACAGCGTGGATGTGACGGTCAGGGGGCTGAAGGAAGATTTGGATACACTGGATATCAGGGATTTGAATGCAGCACTCGATATGACCGGCCTGGAGCCTGGAACCCATGCAGGTAAGCTTACCTTCGAGGTGGGAGAAGGGTTTGAAGTGGTGAATTATTCTGACTTTGAAGTGACGGTTGTCTCTGATAACGAGGATGAGAGTGAAGGCCCTGGACAGACGACAGCTGACCAGGAGACGGATGAACCAGCAACCGCCGGTACTTCAAAAAAAGCAGCAGAATAAGAATCAGTAACGATGTGTGGAGGGATAGAATATGGTCAGTGCTAAAGTTGTCATAAAGAATCCTACCGGCCTTCATTTACGGCCGGCGGGGATTCTTTGTAAGGAAGCTATGAACTTCAAGTCTTCGGTGAATTTTCGTTTTAAGAATACCACCGCCAATGCAAAGAGCGTGCTCAGTGTATTGGGCGCCTGCGTAAAAAGCGGCGATGAGATTGAATTCGTCTGTGAGGGAGTGGACGAAAAAGAGGCTCTGGCTGCCATGGTTCAGGCTGTCGAAGACGGACTGGGCGAATAAATCTATTTTATAATTAATAAGGAGGTCTTGTTATGATGAAAGGAACAAGCGCATCTGCAGGTATCGGCATTGGGAAAGCCGCTATAGTGGAAGAGACAGAACTGGTGATTAAGAAGGAGACGATCTCCGATGCAGCAGCCGAGAAGGAACGTTTTCATGCGGCCCTAAATCAGGCGATGGAGGAGACGGATGCTCTGGCTAAGGATCTGGCTACGAGAGTGGGAGAGAAGGAGGCCGAGATTTTAAACGGTCATTTAATGCTTCTTTCTGATCCGATGCTGACAGGCGAGATTGAGAACACGATCGCAGGGGAGAATGCGTGCAGTGAATACGCGATCGAGAGCGTCTGCAACATGTATGCCGATATGTTCGCGTCCATGGGAGACGAGCTGATGCAGCAGAGAGCAACCGATATGCGTGATATCAAGACACGTATGCAGAAGATCTTACTCGGTGTCAGTTCCGTGGATATCGCCTCACTGCCGGCTGGCAGCATCATCGTTGCAAAGGATTTAACCCCATCCATGACGGCCGGTATCAATCCGGACAATGTATGTGGTATTGTAACGGAATTAGGCGGAAAGACCTCTCACAGCGCGATTCTGGCAAGAGCCCTGGAGATCCCGGCGGTGGTTGCGGTAGAGGGTTTCTTAAACAATGTAAAAGACGGAGATACTGTGGTACTGGACGGATCGGAAGGAATCGTATTCGTGAATCCGGAGGAAACGGTCACTGCGGAATATGAGACAAAGAGAACCGCTTATTTAAAAGAAAAGAAGGAACTGGACCAGTATATCGGCAAGCCAACTGTAACGAAGGATGGCGTGACCATCGAACTGGTGGCCAACATCGGCAAACCGGAAGATGTGGACAAGGTTCTTCAGTACGACGCAGAAGGCATTGGCCTGTTCCGTACAGAATTCCTGTTTATGGACCGGAATTCCATGCCGACTGAGGACGAGCAGTTTGAGGCGTATCAGAAGGTAGCCATTGCCATGAACGGCAAGCCTGTGATTATCCGAACACTGGATATCGGCGGCGACAAAGAGATTCCATATATGGGATTAAAGAAAGATGAAAATCCATTCCTGGGCTACCGGGCCATCCGATTCTGCCTGGACCGCAGGGAAGATGTATACAGACCGCAGCTTCGTGCGCTTCTGCGCGCAAGTGCGTTCGGCAATATCAAGATCATGGTTCCGATGGTAACATGCCTGGAGGAATTCCGGGAAGCGAAGGCTATGATCGAAGAAGTGAAGGCAGAGCTTGATTTAAAGGGAATTGCCTATAAGAGAGATATCCAGGTGGGTATCATGGTGGAGACCGCAGCCGCGTCCTTAATGGCCGATGCGTTCGCGAAGGAAGTGGATTTCTTCAGCATCGGAACAAACGACTTAACACAGTACACCATGTCGGTAGACAGAGGAAATGACAAGGTATCCTACCTTTACTCTCCGTTAAATCCGGCTGTACTCCGCAGCATCCGCCACATCATCCAGTGCGGCCGCAAGGAGGGCATCATGGTAGGCATGTGCGGCGAAGCGGCCAGCGATCCGCTGATGATTCCGCTGCTGCTGGCCTTTGGCTTAAATGAGTTCAGTATGAGCGCATCCGCAGTCTTAAACGCAAGAAAGCTGATCACAGGCTACAGCATCGCAGAACTGCAGTCCATCGCCGATCAAGCCATGTCATTCGTGACAGCGGGCGAAGTTGAGGCATACATGCGCGAACAGCAGTGAGCAGTGCGAAAAAGAGCAGGGTCAAGCTGAATTTACGAATTATAAAATCCTGAAAGGAAGGCAGCTGTCGCATTGGCGGCTGCCTTCCTGTGATGAAGGAGACAAACTAATATGGGTGTATATCTGATTTGTTACGCAGCCAGTTATCTGTTTGCGAGGGCGGGGTATTACTGGCTTTCGGGCCTTGTTCTTATCCTGGCGGCTGTCTGGCTGTACTGGTACGATTATAAGAGGACGGAGAATATCATTCATCTTCGCGGGCTTTTCTCCCTGTTCTGGGTTGGAGGACAGGGGATTGCGTGTCTGAAGCTGTCTGAGCTGTCGTCGGACTGGAATATAGTCACATGGCTCTGTTTCCTGGTAGCGCTTTTAGGCTTCTGGGTGACGTATGAGTTCCTGATGAGGGCTCAGGGAGAGTCGGGAGGCCAGCGTTCCAGATGGTTTAATTTTCAGGGCTATGAGAGGCCGCTGTTCTGGTCCATGGTCATCGTTACCGCGGTGTCCCTGGGTGCGTTTCTGGCAGAGGCCCTGATCCTGGGATTCATTCCGTTTTTCGTACGGGGCGTGCCGCATGCGTATTCGACCTTCCATATCACGGGAGTTCACTATTTTACGGTTTCATGTGTCCTGGTGCCGGCGCTGTCCGTGCTCTACTTCTGTATCGAGCAGGGACGGAACGGCGTGCGTATGATGCTGGTGATCCTCATGGATCTGATCGCCTGTGCGATTCCTGTCCTCTGCGTGTCCCGTTTCCAGCTGATTCTGGCTGTTGGACTGGCAGTGCTCACGTATATCGCCATGGACAACCGGCTGAAGATTTCTTACGCCATAGGCCTTGTGCTGGGAATGATTCCCATCTATGTGCTGCTGACCTTTGCGAGAGGCCATGACGTTTCGTATTTAAATGGAATCTTCCAGATGAAGAACAGCGAGATGCCGATCTTTGTCACACAGCCTTACATGTATATTGCCAATAACTACGATAACTTTAACTGTATGGTGGAATGGCTTCCATCCCATACCTTCGGCCTTCGGATGCTGTTCCCCCTGTGGGCGCTGACCGGACTCAAGTTCCTGGTTCCCTCCCTGGTGGATTTTCCGATCTATGTGACGAAGGAGGAGCTGACGACGGTAACGCTGTTTTACGATTCCTTCTATGATTTTGGAATCATCGGCGTCGTTCTGTTTGCCTGTATTCTGGGCGCGGTTGCATTTCTGCTGGTCCGGATGATGAAGCGGATACGCAATCCGGTGGGCTATCTGTTTTATGCCCAGTTTGCGATGTATCTGGTGCTGTCCTTCTTCACCACATGGTTCAGCAATCCGGCCACCTGGTTTTATTTGATTATTACAGGCCTGCTGTGGGGCTTCTGCTCCTGGCGTAATGACGGAAGACACGGGTAATCCTGAGAGGCGGGATAACCCCGTGTCTTTCGCCTGTTCTCCGGCACAAAGTGCCTTCGAACAATTTTGTATTGCAGATATTTACAGAAAGAGGAGTAAGCAATGGAAAAAGAAGATATCAGAGTAACACACGTCATCATACATATTCTGGATTCCACCGTGGGGACGGCGGTGATGTCAGGGGGCCTTTTGGAGCACGGATCCGATTTTTCCGATTTTGTGAGAAGCCATATTTACCGGGTCATGACCAGCGACGAGGGAAAATCCTGTCAGTTTGACGGGGATTCTCCGGTTTACCAGATGGTCTCGGAGATGGATGAGGACACGTTTATCCAGAAGTCTCAGGAGATCGCCCAGAAGCTGTTTGATATCATGTATTCCAATATCGATATTCCGTCCGCGGATTTGATGGTAGTGCGGTACGACGCGGGACAGCAGTGCGGAATTGCCCTGCTTAAGATGAACTATAAGTCCTCCTATACTCATATGACGAACTATACGGAAAATGGAAACTGCAACGACATTATCCGGCAGAATGCCATTCTTCCGGCGGAAAATCAGAAGCTGGCGGAGGCGTGTCTGATCGACTTAAATGATTACTCTCTGCGTGTGATGGAGAAAAAGTATGAGGTCAACGGGGTGAAGACCAATTACTTCTCCCAGATGTTTTTGCAGTGCCACGGCAGCATGTCTCCGAAAACGGAGCTTTCGATCGTAACCAAGGCAGTGGAACAGGTGCAGAAGGGATATTATGATGAGTCTGAGCAGTGGGAAGCCCACATGGAGGCGAAGAGCATCTTAAGCCAGGAGCTGGCGGAGCAGGGCAGCATCGACATTCCCACCGTAGCGGAAAAGATTTTCCACGAAAAACCAGAACTGAAGGAAGAATTTACGGAGAAGATGGAAAAATATAATCTTTCGGAAAAACAGGTGACACCTCAGAACCCATCCACCACCAAAAAATTCGAAAAACAGTATCTGACCACCGATACCGGTATCGAGATTAAGATTCCCATGGAGGAATATCAGAACAGAAACTCTGTGGAATTTATTACGAACGCGGATGGGAGCATATCCGTGCTGATTAAAAACATAGGGAGCATTACCAGCAGGTAATGCTCCCTATGTTCAGACTGTAGACAAAATGGTTCCTGGTGCGATGCACCCGGAACCATTT
>NZ_JBKVCZ010000118.1:0-19726 GCF_046966825.1 Hungatella sp.
ATCTGTATCCGTTCCATACCGCTATTCTGCAGCTTCCCAATCACCAGACCTGTGAGCGGCACTGGAAAAGGGAATTAGAAATGAAATCCTGGTTTCTCCATCGGTGTGCTGGATGGAAAGGCCGCCGGAGGAGCCGTAAATTTTTTTTAGCCGCGTGTGGACGTTGTAAAGCCCATAGGATTTATCTGGTTCCTGACCGGATAAAATGGCTTCTACAATGGTTTCCGGAATTCCGGGACCGTGATCGGCCACTTCAATTTGTATCCCCTCCGGCGTCTTCCGGGTGCGGATTGCAACAGATCTAAGCCCTGCTCTATCAGCGCCATACCGCACGGCATTTTCCACTAACGGCTGCAAAATGAAGGAAGGGATAAGACAGTTCAGTCCTTCCGGAACATCAGTCTCTATCAGCAGGTTTTCTTCAAACCGTGCTTTTTCCATCTCCAAATAGCGGAGAACCTGATACAGCTCTGTTTGCAAGTCCGTCATTTCATGGTGTGGTTCCAATGTCTGGCGGTAATATACGGAAAGCGTCCGTGACAGCTCCCTGGCCCGCTCCGGGTTTTCCCTGCACATACAGGAAATGGTGTTCAGAGCGTTATGCAGGAAGTGGGGATTGACCTGGGAGCGCAGAGCTTTTATTTCTGCTTTCCGGCGCAGGCTTTTCTCGTAATTCAAATCTGCCAGCTCCAGCTGTGTGGAAAACAATGTGGAGAGATTCTCTGCAAACACAATCCGAGACTGTGATCTGTGCCATCGTTTTTTATAAAACAGGCCAAGACAGCCGGATACCTGGCCCCGGCTTGTCAGGGGGACCGCCACTAATACATAATTTTTGAATACAGAAGTAAGTGGATCGGGGGCGCTTGCATCTGACACACAGATGGTCTTATTCTGCTCCATGGCAATTTTTATATGGGAATTCATAAGGCTTTCCACCGAAGTAAAGTCCTTGTTTCCTGAAAGGCAGGAAAAAGCCAGGATATGTTCCCGGTTGGTAATCATGACAGCCGAACAGGTGGTGGACTGGAAGATAATATCCGCCGCCGCCTTTATATCCTCGGGACTGTCCAGCCCTTTGCGGAGGTGCGGCAGGCATTTGCTTGCCACATGCAGCGCCAAGCTGATACCGCTGGTTCTTTCATTATCCTTTTCCATGGATAATGCCCGGAAGGTTCCAATAAATACCACCATGCCGCAGGAGTTTAATATAATCATTGGCAGAGCAATCTCCTTCACTACTTCCAGGGCGGAGGAAAATGGGCGGGCAATCAGCAGGATCAGAAGCATCTGGCAGACTTCGGTGACAGCGGTTAGCAGAAACAGCATTCCATTGTCCCACTTACCCCGGTGGAAATACCTGGAGCAGAAAACACCAATCATGCCCTCCGCCATCGTAGACACTGCACAGGCGGCAGCGGTCAACTGACCTGCCTCATAAAAGTATCGGTGGATACCGCCAATCAATGCGGCTCCGATCCCGATTACGGGTCCTCCCAGCAGACCGGCAGACAGCACGCCAATAACGCGGGTATTGACGATAGCTCCTCCTGTCTCAATACCTGTATAAGTGGCAAGTATGCTGACAAAGCCGAACAGGACGGCAGCCAGAAGCTGACTTGGAACGGATAAATTTTCGCACGTTAACATGTTTCTGACAGTGGGAATTCTGGTCAGAATGAAGGCCAGGAAGATTAGAAATCCTATATTGAATAGCAGGGAGAGGAAAAGGTTGTCCGGCATGGATAAGGCGCTCCTTTCCGATACTGTTAATATGGGGTGTTACAATCATTTTAACATGAAAGTAAAGGTATAACAAATATTTTTTTATGATTTTGCAGACATATAAAATGTCAAAAACTCTTGACATTTTGTATTGAAATTTATATACTTAAAGTGTCAAAAGTTTTTGACATAATGGAGCGTGGTTTATCTGTGGAAAGGAGTTTATTATGAGGGAGTTTGGACTTGTTTTGTTTGTTGTTTTTCTTCTTGTAATGGTGATTTTAAATGTTTCTATGATTATATCGCTGATAAAGCCGGGAGACGAGCGAAGGCAAATGATTATATGGAAGGCCAGTACATGGACCTTGATTGCAACTATGGGCAGTTTGGTCTTTCGTGTAGTAGAGAGTGTTATCAAGGTAGAGAAAATGAGTGTAAACCCTTTTATCACGCTTACTTCTGCTGCTGCGATTTATTTTATATGCCTTTTATATTACCGGAGAAAATATGGCGACTGATATGGAAAATATTATAAGGAGTATGAGAAAACAGCAAGGCTTATCCCAGGAAGAGCTGGCTAAAAAATGCGGCGTTTCCCGCCAGACCATTAATGCGATTGAAAATAATAAGTATGATCCAACTTTAGCGCTGGCCTTTCATTTAGCAAAAGAATTGCAAACTACAGTTGATAACCTTTTTATATGCCAATAACACTTAAAGAGTGATGCGGCATTTCTCGGAGTTTAAGTTAATACAGTTAGATACACAATATATAGAAAAATAATCTTGATTTATCCAATATATTGTGTTAAACTGTTCCTGTAATTGATTTTTGTGCGTAACCTTCAGGTAAGGCGGATATTTTATGATGTAGAATAAAGATCCGCATTGCACACGTTGTTAAGTTTGTATCTTTGTACCAGTAGTATCATTGCGCCTTTCCGGCCGGTGATTATACTGGTTTTTTTATTTTTAAGGTTTTTTCTTTTTTGCGAGAATGGTTGTGGTCCATAGAACATTATGGACATGAGGTGCTTTGCCCCTTAGCCGTTCTCGCTTTTTTGCTGCCCAAACGCCTGTATATGGCTTTGAGGATAAATTTTATGACAGAAAGGTGGTACGGACATGAATGTAAAACAGAAGCAGAGCTTTCGAGGCAATTCAAGAAGGAGGTTGATTTCACAAAGATGGAATACTGGAAACAAAAAAGTGGAATTACGGAATTGGAACCGCTGTGCAGTCACAAAATCGGTTTTTATTCCCCGCAGAGCGCGAAGGGGGTGCTAATGGATGGCTTTGAACGGCGCCCTGAAGAGGGATCGGTACCGTCCGCTGGTACTCGTAGATACGGAAAATCTTTCGGAAGAAGAATGGCTTTCTTACCGGAGACGCGGAATCGGCGGCAGCGATGTGGCAGCGATTCTCGGCATATCACCGTTTCGCACGTCCAGGGATTTATACTATGATAAGTTGAACATTGTTTCAGTCAATGACAATGAGGAAAACTGGGTAGCCATGTCGATAGGCCATCTCCTGGAGGATTTGGTAGGCAAAATATTTCAATATAAAACAGGCTTGGAGATTTACCAGATAAAAAAGATGTTTTATCACCCAAAGTATCCTTTCATGCTGGCGGATCTTGACTATTTTGCAACCCTGCCTGATGGTACGACAGCCTTGCTGGAGCTGAAAACCACAAATTATAATGCCCGCAGCAAGTGGTGGCTGGATAAACAGGAAATAGTCCCGTCTTATTATGAAGCCCAAGGGCGGCATTATATGTCCGTCATGGATATTGACCGGATTTTTTATTGCTGCCTTTACGGAAATAATCTGAATGAGGTGATTATCCGTGAACTGAAACGGGACCTTGCTTACGAAGAAGAAATGATTTTTTTAGAGCAGGAATTCTGGCAAAACCATGTACAGGCACAAGTACCTCCGCCCTATACGGAAGATGGCGATCTCATCATAAAAAGTGTCCGCCGCTATGCAGGCCATGCAGATGAAAACGCGTCTGCGATTAATTTTGATGAGAAGATGAAAGAAAAGCTGATTCGTTTCCAGGAACTTCAGGAGCAGAAGAAAACCTATGAAGCGCCTGCAAAAAAGGTAAAAAATGAGTTAGAGCGATTAAAAGCTTTGATGATAGCGGAAATGGGTACCAGCTGCACCGCAGTCTGCGAGCAGGACGGAACCAACTATACAGTTACTTATAACCCGGTACGAGAGCCTGCAATCAGTAAAGATAATCTAATGCGTCTGAAAATCCTGTATCCGGAAATTTATAAGGAGTTTGTCACTGTCTCTGAATCCAGGAGGTTTCATATTGCCGCTTCGGCGAAGAAAGCCGCTTAAACATTTGATGAAAGGAAAACATATGAAAACAAAATGCAGATATACGGTCATGAGCATTTGCGTAGCAATTTCCCTTGTTTCTGGTGCTCTGAAAGTTGTTGGAGTGATTGAGTTGGAGTGGCTTGCGGTATTTGCTCCAATTTTAGCCGGCCTGGCATTTAAGCTGGCGTCATTACTCCTTACACTGACAGTAATCCTGTTTAGATGGAGGTTACGAAAATGAAGTATACCGGGACTTACGAAAAAACCATATTTTATAATCCGTCAAACAAATACTGTATTGTTATTGTCAAATCTTCAGACCAGACGATACCGGAGAATGTGCGCTCGCTTGAACGAAATAAGGATCACCTGATCCGTTTTATTGCTGTAGGGTATGAACTTCCCCGCACAGACGCGGTGGAGTTGGAATTGGAGGGAGAATGGGTCCTCAACAAAAAACATGGTTATCAGCTGCAGGTGGAGCAATGGCAGGAAATTGTTCCAAAAACAAAGGGGGGCGTGGAGGGATATCTTTCATCCGGTCTGATTAAAGGAATTGGTCCTAAACTGGCTGCTGACATAGTAGCCCGGTTCGGCGTGAGTGTTATCGACATTCTGGAAAAGCAGCCGGAACGCCTGCTGGAAGTCAGAGGAATAACGGAAAATAAGCTGGAGGATATTAAAACCTCTTACGCGGAAAACCGTATGCTCCGTGATTTGATGACTTTATTGGCGCCTTACAAGCTGACACCCAAAACGGCATTAAAGATATACCAGCATTTTGGTCCTGCCAGCATAGAAATTCTTGAAAATGACCCTTTTGCATTGTGCCGTATTCCGGGCTTTGGCTTCCGGAGGGTGGACAGTATCAGGCAGAAAAGCGGAGGCGATCTGCATGACCCTATGCGTATCAAAGGCGCACTTCTGTGCGTGCTGGACGAGGCCAGGGGAAAGAGCGGACATTTATATCTGGAAAAGAAGGAGCATATAAAAGCGGCTTTATACCTTCTGAATGAAAAAGTTCTGCTTTCCAACAATCGCATTCGGGAACAGCAGGTGACGGACACGCTGCAGGAGCTTATTCTTAACGGGGCGGTCGTGTCGATGAAGGAAAATATTTATAAACCTAATATCTTTGAGATGGAGGACGAGACGGCACGCCAGATTGCTCTGCGTTTACTGGATAGAACGCCATGTCCCAACATGGATTCTCTTTTGGAGCAGGTAAAGAACCGTTTTGGTCTTTCTCTGTCCAACATGCAGGCAAAAGGCGTACAACAGGCATGTATGTATAATTTGTCTATAATAACAGGACCTCCGGGATCGGGTAAGACTTCTGCTATTAAAGCGATTATCGAAATGTTCCGCATTCTGCATCCGAAAGGGATCATCAAGCTCATGGCTCCCACTGGCCGGGCAAGCCGGCGAATGGTGGAGAGTACAGGGTTTGAGGAGGCCAGCACGCTCCACAGTGGTATGTGTATCGTCAGTGAGGAGGACGAAAACTACCGGAAAAAAGAACCGGATCTTTTAGAGGCTGATTTAGTTATTGTGGACGAGGTTTCCCTCGTAGACATGTGGCTGATGAGCCAATTTTTTAAGCGGCTGAAGCGGAACACAAAAATCGTGCTTGTGGGTGATGTGGACCAGCTTCCAAGCGTAGGCGCCGGCAATGTACTGTATGAAATGATACACTGTGGGCTGATTCCGGTCACGGTGTTGGACGAAATCTTCCGACAGGAAAAGGGCAGCACGATTCCCCATAATGCCAAACTGATCAACCAGGGCTGTACAAGGCTGCACGGTAGTGACGATTTTATTTTTATTCCCAGCGTCAACCAGGCAAAAGCCGCGGAAACGATTGTAGAGCGGTATTGTCAGGAAATAGCGGAAAATGGAATTGAGCAGGTACAGATTCTCTCGCCGTTCCGTGAAGAAGGGGCAGCTTCCGTAGCACATTTAAACGCAGTAATCCGGGAGAGGGTGAATCCGTTTTGTTCCACAGAAGATGAAATACATACGGGAAGTAAGTCCTTCCGGGTGGGCGACCGCATTATGCAGACAAAAAATACGGAGCATGTGTCCAATGGAGATTTAGGATTTATCCGATATGTTAAGGATACGCCCGAGGGAAAACGGGTCGGTATGGATTTTGGACCCGGTCGGGAACTGGAATATGGGTTCGAGGATCTCTCACATGTTGAGCTGTCTTACGCCACTACGGTTCATAAAGGAATGGGTTCGGAATTTTCGATTATACTGTTTCCAGTGCTGGAGGCCCATAAAATCATGCTTTACCGCAATTTGATTTATACAGCGGTTACGCGCGCCAAAACAAAGGTGATGCTGGTAGGGCAGAAATCAGCGCTCCTTACGGCTATTCACCGGAATGGAAATAATAAACGCAATACGCTCCTGGGACACAGAATCCGGTTATATTACAGAGCGTTTGCCAAGAGCGCGGGGATTCCGATACCGGCAGATTTAGAAGAACTGGAATTAAAAAACGCAGGTTAAGAATGAGATACAATGTGCAGAAAACGCATGAGGTGTCTCTTATTTTATTTATGAAGGGAGTTTTTACAATGAGTGAAAAGAAACATCATGTAACATCTTTGTACGAAAGGATTCCTGCTGTGGCAGAACTGAACAAGGTTCCGGGCTTTGACCCGCGTAAGCTGCTGCGCCGTACTGTTTCAAGGACGGGTAATGAGGAGGTTTTAAAGCTGGACCTCCGCTATAAAAAGCTGTGGTTCAGGCTGGCCCACCCCCATGGGAGGCTGAAGCTCAACGCTCTCCGTATTACGGAACAGCTTGCAATCTTTGAAGCTGGAGTGTATTTAGACCGCAGTGATTCGGAACCCATAGGAAACTTTACAGCCGCCTGTACCCGGGAGGAAATTTCAAACGGTCACTATGTAAAGGCGGCTCAGGAGGCAGCATTGGACGAGGCGCTGACAAACGCCGGTTTCGGCCTGCAGTTTTCTGATATCTGCGTTGGCAGAAATGGGGAACGGTATGGGAGCGAAATTCCTTTAGCTGATGTACAGACTGTCCGGAACGATAACAATGTGGTTGAACCCGCCAAAATCCCAACACGGGCAGATTACAGGACAGTAACGCCGCAAACATCTTCCACAGAGGTGAAAAGGGTGACGGAATCGACTTCTATCCCAGAGAAGGAAGAAAGGACAGTCACAATACTGGAGGCAGATAAAACCTTAACCAGTGAGGCTCGTTCCGATAACAGCGGGGAGATGGACCAGCTGCCAACAGAGCTGATGGAGGCTGTAACGGCTGAAAGCACAGTGAAAAGCCTGAAAACAGATACGTCTCTCCCAGAAAACAGGGCGGCTTTGGAACCGATGGCGCAGGAAACACCCCAGAGCCAGGTCAGCTATACGGCTGATATGCCTGTGGCGGAAATCATAAAGAGAATGACCTTTGAGGAAGCCCAGAATGTAACGGTCGATGAAGGAACCTGCAGCGGCTGGACCATGGCCGAGGTAGCAGAGCGCCGGCCGCCGAGCCTGAAATGGTATGTTTACGGATATAAAAAGAACAACAATATCCTCCGTGCGGCGGCCCAGATCATGTGGGATTCCTTAAACGGCCAAAAGGCTGGCTAAAGAAACACGGAATAAGACACGCAGCCATGAAGAAGGGAGAAACGGCAGATGGACTCTTATCCCCAGGATTTCCCATATGGAATATTGGATGTGGCGGAGCTGCTTCATTTGCAGAGACGCCGGCCTGGTCCAAACAGCATTTATACAGACTGCCCATTCTGCGGAGACCGGCGGGGTAAAATGAACCTGAACTATGTCAAGAATGTGTGGCGCTGTAATTATTGCGGAGAGCAGGGGGGAATGTTAAGTCTGTATGCAAGGCTGAACCATATTACTAACTCGGAGGCGAACAGAGAAATACGCGAGGCGCTCCGAATAGAGAATACCGTGTACAGCAGCTCGCCGGCAATAAATGCCAGAGGGCGTGCCGCTGATTCTGATTCGGGAGAACCTACACCCGTTGCTTTACCGGAAAACGCTATGGTACAAGCCGGCAGGAGATTAGAAGAAACACCACAATCCCCCCGCGCCAGTATACAGGAGATACATCAGACTCTTTCGCTGCTTTTTGGTATGTTGACATTGAGAACACCGCACAGATTGCATTTGCGCTCTGATAAGCGCGGCCTGACGGATGAACAAATTGACATTTTGGGGTTTAAAAGCACACCTCCGCCCTCTCAATGCCGCTCTCTTACTGATCGGATAATTCAGCAGGGCTGTACGGTACAGGGCGTTCCAGGTTTTTATCTGGACGAAGACAACCGATGGACGGTAAAGTTTAACCGCAGGTCATCAGGTATTCTGATCCCGGCGGTTGGCATAGACGGTTTCATCCGCGGCGCCCAGATATTGCTGGATATCCCAATGAAAGATAAGAACGATCCGCCGGATAAGGCGGGGACGAAATATATCTGGCTTTCATCTTCTAACAAAAATATGGGAGTCACATCGGGAAGTCCCGTTCATTTTATTGGGAATCCATGTGCGCGCACCGTCTATATTACGGAAGGACTGCTGAAAGCAGATATAGCCCATATGCTGATGGACCGCTCCTTTGTGGCTGTTGCCGGAGCCAATAATGTTGGGCCGCTGGACCCTTTGTTTGCAGCGCTGGCCCGGAATGGAACGGAGCTGATTGTCGAGGCAAATGATATGGATAAGTTTAATAACAATATGACATCTAAGGGAGCATCCAAAATATATCTGATGGCAAGGAGATATGGAATGGATTGCCGGCCGCTGACATGGAATCCTAATTATAAAGGAATCGACGACTGGCAGCTTGCGCTCCGAAGGAAGGAAAAACTGGTACAAGAAAATCCTAAATCGAGCTTTAAAGCGAGTTATCTTTTTGGCAAATGCAGTTTTGAAGCTATTGGCAGTTATATAGCTGATTGGCAGACGGATCAGAAAAAAGGAATCAGTCTGCAGGAATATTTAGGGCTGGCAAAAGCAGAATACGAGCTGTATACCCGGAACGAAGCATCGGAATTGGAATGTCTTTTAAATTCCCAGCGGCACTGTTGGAAGTTCCGTATTTATCAGTTAGATTTTGACGGGGAGCAAAAGACCATTCCCTTTGCTTTTATGGGAATTGAAGCGCTGTACAAAGCAAACTATACGCAGCCGCCTGCGGTGGAATACCGGCTGATGTGCGAGGATACGCTGATTTGTCCTGCGGATATGCTGGAAGAGCAGGTTTTGGATTACATTTTCAGCCGTTATAGCGGAAAATTGCCGGAACATTATCACGGGCGCAGTCTGGCGCCGTCCGATGTGGTGGAGTTATATGATCAGGGTAAGAGGAGTTATTTTTATCGGGATAAAGGAAATTTTGTTCCGGTAAACTTTTCACCTTTTTTTGCAAAGCCTATGAAGGAAATGAACTAATCCCGGCATAAGGGATTGAGAAGCAAACAGATTAAAGTTTAAAGGTAAAACAAAGGCGTGGAGCAGGTTAAAACCGATCTCCACGCTTTTGTTATCAGGAGGGAAGAAATGTTAAAAATTGATTTTATTTACGAAGTAACTGACAGAATCCGAAACAAGATGGTCGGCACATGTGAGGTGCTGATTAAAAGAATTACCCACAATAACGGGCAGCAGCTGACGGGTATATTGTTTAAGAAACATGGCAAAGAATCACCGCTAATCTATCTTGATAAATATTACGATCAATATGTGGATGGCCGAATGAGTATGGTTGAAATCGTCGATGAAATTATGAGGATACAAGGTGAAGGAGGGGTACAGGAATTGATAGATATTGGCGGTTTGGCCGATTACGAGGCTGTACAATCAAAAATCAGGCTGAAGCTGGTAAATTATGAGGCAAATAAAGCCCGTCTGGAAGGAATGCCCCATGTTCCGTTTCTTGATCTGGCAATCATGTTCTATGTTGAGATTGACAGCAACAGCCAGAGAATACTTACCGCTGCTGTGGAGCATCATCACCTGGAAATGTGGGGTATTGGGAAAGAACGTATTTATAATGACGCTCTTTACAATATGCGCGCCTGCTGTCCGGTTAGGATAAAATCTGTCATGAGTGTCATAAAGGAGGTGGAGGAAGAAAACGATGGAAACCTGGATCTGATAATATCAGAGGAAGATATTTCCCATGAGCAGGGTTTTTGGATTATGACAACAAAATTAGGGATACAGGGAGCTTCCACTCTTGTACATGGAGATGGTTTGAAAAAGTTTGCCCAGATCAATAGAGATAATATTGTAATACTTCCTTCGAGCATCCATGAGGTGATGTTGATTCCCCAAATGTTGGCAAATGGGAATTACGAATACCTCTCACATATGGTAGAAGAGGTTAATAGAGACGAGGTTTTAAGGGAGGACCGGTTATCAAACAGCATTTATCTTTATAACAGAAATGAGGATTCTATCACCATTGCATACAGGGGTCCGGAATTATGAGGTTGAGAGATACAATTTAACAATTACAGCAAATAGAAAAGGAGAATTTACTGATGCAGGATTCTTTAAATATTCATGTGTTGCAGCGTGATGAAACAGGAGTTTTGAATCCGGTGGATACCGCTGCGGAGGAACTGATGCTGCCCTCTGATCTGGAGGACAGCCGGGCTGAGACAAAGGAAAAGGACGAGGATGAAATACAGGAAGAGGATGAAAAACGCATGGAGCATGAAGCTTCCGAAGCTAGACGTAAAGAAAAATGGGAGGCAAGGCAGCAGGCAAAAAAGAAAGCAGAGCAGGAACAGCAGGACAGATTAAAAACCATGGACAACGATGAGGTCATGGCCGCTTCTATGAAGCGTGTCAGCGCCGATACGGAGCGGCTGACACGGCGGAATATGAAGGAGTGTGTGTCGGAGCATATACAGACTCTGTGCCTGGAAAGCCCGGATTTTGCCCGGTTGGTTATGCACCCTAGGAAAAATATGATTCACTGCTTCAGATACATTTACCGCAGAGCCAAAGATTTTATTGAGCAGGAAATGAAGAATAACAATGTCGAACTAACAACAGGATTATATGGTGAGGATGTGCCGGACGACCTCTGTTATCAGTGGGCCGAGGATTATTTCAGAGATTTGGACGCGGAAGAAGATAAGGAGAAGGAGGAGAAATTTGTTTCCAGGCAGTACCACGCAAAAACAGCCGGTAAGCCTCAGAAAGCAGTCAGGAAAAAAACGGAGAAAAAACAGGAGCCGGAGAAACAGGAGGTCTCGGCCGATGAAGGCGTTACAGGTCAGCTCATGTTAGATTTTATAACGGAGGTGAAGGCAGGATGAAGTTGAATAAAAAGGTATGCCGGAAATTTGCAGAACCAAAATGGAGTATGGATTTGAACCATGGTCTGTTCTGTGCGGAGCAGATTCAATACATTGTGAAGTCAGAGGTAAGGAATGTGGATCACCAGAGGGTTCTTATTTTGCATATCTATGACAGGAAAAAGGTGGCGGCAGGAGAAACACGTCCCTTGTGGACCATGTTTCAGAGCCGTAAACAGTATTTCACTCTTGCCCGCCGTGATGATGGCTCAACCTTCTGGAGAAGCGCAGCTTTTGACAATTTAGACAGGTACTATTTATTCAAAAATAAATGCGCGTTCTATTCCATGAATGATGAAAAGAGAGTCATGCAATTCTGCAAAACGGATCAGAAAGACGGCTTTTCCTGCCTGAACTCCCTGCAGTCCAGAATGATGTATCAAAGTATGCTGCAAAAGAGGCATAAAATGCAGAGGAAAATTATTGAAAAAATGAAAACAGTTCCTGGGCTTCCCAGAGGGATAAAGGGCTGGATAGACCGGGAAATTGTGCCGGCCTACATATTTTACACGTATTCTAAGGACAGAAAGGAAATGGACGGATACTGTACTGCCTGCAAACAAGCGGTAAAAGTGTCAGGAATAAAACATAATGCGGAAGGAAGCTGCCCGCATTGCAATAAGGCTGTGACTTACAAAAGCCGCGGACGGCGCGGAACAGTCATAGACAGGGAAACCGTACAGGTCTTACAGAAGATATCAGAGAAAGAGCTGGTGGTCCGTTTTGTTAAAGTATACCGTAAATATCCAAATGCCGATGTGCCAGAGGATAGTCTCTATGAAAGCGCCAGAATATTCATAAATTCGGATCGTGAAGGACGTAGAAAGTCGGAGCATTTTTATCATCAATTTAGCTGTCAGGATATTACTCCATGGAAAAAGGGGAACCGTCCTGTGTTCAGCAAATGGCAATATAATTTTAACGCGGATCATAACGGCTATCTGTACGACAGGAATCTGGAATTAGTTCTGGAGAACACACCCTGGAGGTATTCCCAGCTGGAGCGTTACTATCAGGCAAACAGGACGCCATTTTATGTGATAAATTACCTGCAAAGATACCTGGATTATCCGATGCTGGAATATATGGTGAAGCTGGGCTTGTACAGATTAGCGGCAGATATTGTGAATCCAGATTATTACTGCTATGCGTTGAGTCAGACAATTAATGAAAAGGGTAAAAATATCCAAGAGGTACTGGGCCTGAATAAAAGCCATCTGCCGATGCTTCAGGAGATTAATCCTGGCAGCAAGCAGCTGACACTCATCAAAAAGTATTTAAAGAACCACATTCATTTAGATGTAACACTTTTTAACTGGTGTGCGAGAAATGGGGTCAGCCGGCTGGAAAACCTGACGGTTCCATTACAGTACATGACAGCCTATAAATTAATCCGATATGCAGATGAACAGTTTGAGATATATAAAACAAAAAGCTGGGCCACAGCTGGATATCGTGATATGGAATCACTTTTAAACAGCTACAGAGACTATCTTTCCATGTGTGAGGCACTGGAATATGATTTAAGCAACAGCTTTGTCCTCTATCCGGCTAATCTTCCGAAAGCACATGATAAGGTCAATGATTTATCAGATAAGGAGCAGGCTAAGGTGTATGAGGGACAGATCCGGAAGCTGTATGAAAAACTGAACAGCCAGTATGCCTTCTCGAAGTACGGATATTTTATAACTCTCCCGCGCACAGTAAAAGAAATTATTGAGGAGGGACACAAACTCCGTCATTGTATTGGAACATATGTCAAAATGGTTGTTAAAAGACAATGCCTGGTGTTCTTTGTACGAAAAGTCAATGAACCGGAGAAGCCTCTTTGTACGGTTGAATTGAATGGAGCGGAAATCGGTCAGACGAGCATGTTTGCCAACCGAGCACCAACTCCTCCCATTAAAGTATTTCTGAAGGAATGGGAGCAGGAAATTTTGCAGGCGCCGGTTCTGCAGTCCGCAGCTTGAGCAAGGGGGAAAAGGCGTTTATACCTTTTCCCTTTTCTGTTTTTCCGAATAAAGCATGTAGCGCTTACCTCCGTTGTGCTTTGCATGATAGAGAGCCTGGTCCGCCAGTTTTATTAATTCTGTCAAGCTGTCAGCGTCTGATGGATAGAAGGCGATACCTATACTCACAGCCAGTCCGCATTTCTTTTCCTCCATCTCCAGCCGCTGTGCCATTATATCAATAAGCTGCCGCGCCTTTCGAGCCGCATCTTCTGGTAGCGCTATTTCATTTGAAAAGACAATAAATTCATCACCGCCGAGGCGTGCCACAAAACTATTGCTGCCAAAGATTTCAATAAGGCAGTGTGCAAATTTCTGCAACACACGGTCACCTTCCGGATGACCGAGCGTATCATTGACTTGTTTGAATCTATCTAAGTCAAGCATTATCAACGCGCCGGATCTATTTTCCTTGTGGAGCAACGCCGAAAGTATTTTCTCAACGGCCAGCCTGTTTTTCACACCAGTTAGAGGGTCAATCATTGCCTCCTGTTCGGCATTCATTAGCAATTTTTTCTGTTCGCTGATGTCGAAAAAGGCACACAGCACTGTTTGAGAAGTATTAGAGCAATCAAAATTTCCATAAACCCACTTTGTCTGCCCATTAGCGTCCAGCACCCGAAACTCATGTTCGGATAATCCGACAGGAAGCGAGGCAATAGAGTCACGGTCCTGTGGGTGGATGATAGGAAGTAGAAAGCTGCCGATTCGTTTGTTATATTCTTGTGGTGAATAAGCGAGGAAATTATAAAAAGCGTCATTTGCACTCAAAATGGAATAGTCGCGGTTATTCTTGAACTGTACCACTGAGCTGGGCACGGTCCGGTATATAGACTGAATATTCTCATAGGATTTCTGGAGTGTCCTGTGGTTCTGATGTTTCAAATAAAAAAGGAGTGAAGCAACAACTGAAAATGAAAGTATTATAACAGCGCTGTAAAAACTCGTACTTCTTATGATGGACTGTGCTTTTGCATCAATGACGTTGGAGGGGATTACCAGAGCCAGGTTCCAGTCATTGATCCCCACTGGAATAAACTTCATTATGCGCTCCTGCCCGTCCCGATTATAAATGATACTGCCGCCAGTGCCAGATTTCATATTGCGGAGCATGACTTTTACATCGTCCGATGTCAAGGTGCTGGAAGTGTTTTCTGCAATATCATTAAGCGTCTTATAGTTTGATGCTATGGGGTCGGTTAGTGCCCGAAAAATTATGCTTCCGTTTGATTTTATGACATAGTTATATCCTTTTCCATCAAAAGCGCCAACTGTAAACAATTCGGATAAATTTTCCATAGAATAGCGCCCGAGCAATACGCCTTCTGGCTGTCCATTGTCAGTGATGGGTACGGAAATAACAAGTTTTTCACTTTTTCCATCGACTTCCGGCAGCCACATGACGGAGGAGCTGCCGTTCATTGCACTTTGAAAATAAGGCTCCTGGGAGATATCGGGTGTTTCCGGATAGTCGGGCACATAAAGCCTTCCCTCTTTATCAGCCGCTGCCATCCATTTAAAACGGGTTATATCAATCCACTGGCTCAATATCCTCAAAGTCTGTGGAGATGATAGCGGCACATCAAGTTCACTGATAGAAGCTGCCAGCCCTTCCAAATAGGTTTGATCGCTTTTTATACGTTCACAAATGAGCCGGGCATTTTGTTTGGTTAATTCCTCCATATAGGCATCGGTTTCTTCTTGCAGAGCTTTATGGACAGAATTACTATAAACGAGAGTTGTTATGATAATTACCGCCAGTACCAAAAAAAGTGAAACGCTAATGGCGAATAATGGCTTTTTATAAAATCGCATTGTAGTCTCCTGTCCAATGTGTCAGTAAATACTGACATTATATAATGGCACAACCTACCTGGTCAATGTGTTTTATGGAATCAGGGATTCTGTCTTTTTAATAAGTTTCTTAGAATAGCAAGTATTAAATATTTGTTAAAATTGAATCATCCCTGTTGACAGGAGATGCCCTCGCTCATATAATGCCAATAAAACACATAAACATATTTTTATTTCAGAAAGGAACTTAAATCTATATGGACGACGCCGATAGCGACGCTGCCCGAAGTTATAGTAATATAAACAATCGAATAAGCTTCAGTACATAAAAGGCATAACCTGCGTTGTTTTATAAAAGCGCGGGCTATGTCTTTTTGTCTTCTGACTTAGAATAAATAACTAATAATATCTCAAAAAGAAAGGAGTGGTCTTTCCTATATGGAAAATCACAAGCGACTGCCTTGGCACGCAACAGAGCCGGAGGCAATTTACAAAGCGTTACACACCTCTGAAGAAGGGCTCAGCGATGCCGAGGCTGCCGAAAGGCTGGCCCGCTTCGGGCGCAATGAACTGCGTCAGAAACCGAAAAAAACCATCTGGCAGATGATTAAGAGCCAGATTACCGATCCCATGGTGCTGATTTTAATTGGCGCCGCTGTTTTCTCCGCCGTGCTTTCAGAATGGACGGAGGCAATCGTCATACTGACGATTGTAATTATCAATGCGGTAATCGGAATTGTACAGGAAAAGAAGGCGGAAAGCTCCCTCGAAGCATTGAAACAGATGAGCGCGCCTAACGCCAGGGTTTTGCGCCAGAGAGAGGAAAGTATTGTGCCGGCCAGCGAACTGGTTGTCGGAGATATCGTCCTGATTGATGATGGGGCAATGGTTCCGGCTGACTTACGGTTAATCGAATCAGCGAATTTGAAAATACAGGAGGCGTCACTCACCGGGGAGTCCGTTCCATCGGAAAAGGACGCCAAGGAGATTATGCCGCAGGAATGTGTGCTGGGAGACCGGGCCAATATGGCCTATACCTCCTCTATCGTGACCTACGGCCACGGAACCGGCGTGGTGGTGGCAACCGGTATGAGTACAGAGGTCGGCAATATTGCAGGGCTTCTGGAAAACCAGGATGAGCTGGATACCCCGTTAAAGAGAAAGCTGAACGCGGTGGGTAAGACCCTCACCGTGGTGGGTATCATTGTCTGCGCCCTTATCTTTGCAATCGGCGCTTTTTACGGAAGGCCGTTGATTCCCCAGTTTCTGGTGGCTATATCTCTGGCAATTTCTATTATCCCGGAGGGACTGCCTGCCACGGCAACGATTGTCATGGCTCTGGGTGTCCAGAGAATGGCTAAGCAGAACGCCTTAATCCGGAAGCTGCCGGCGGTGGAAACACTGGGCAGCGCCACGGTAATTTGCAGCGATAAGACAGGAACCCTGACCCTAAACCAGATGACCGTCACCCAGATTGCGGTGAACGGGGATTTTGAAGCGGGGACAACGACAGCGGTTGAATGTGCGGACAAAGAGCACCCGGACGTTTACCGGGAGCTGGTTTACGCTGGAGCGCTTTGTAACAACGCGAGTCTGGACCCGGATCACAAGGGAGAAATCATCGGAGACCCCACGGAGGGGGCCTTGATTTTCCTGGCACAGAAATTTGGGATAGACCATGAAGAATTGGAAGAAACGTACCCCAGGCTGTTTGAGCAGCCCTTTGATTCGGAGAGAAAGCGGATGTCCACCGTTCATGAAATTAATCAGAAGCTGGTTTCCTATACAAAAGGCGCTGTGGACGAAATGCTGCCTTTGTGTACGGGTATGCTGACTTCCCGGGGTGTGCGTCCGATTACGCAGACCGATATCAGGCAGATTCAGGAAATGTGTGATTCCATGTCACAAAAAGCCTTGCGAGTGCTGGGATTTGCCGTGAAAACCCTGAAACATCTGCCGGAGGACGAAGAAGAAAATATTGAGTTTGATATGACCTTTATCGGCGTGGCCGGTATGATTGACCCGCCAAGGAAAGAGGTAGCCGAATCTGTACGGACCTGCCGGAACGCCGGTATCCGCACCATTATGATTACGGGAGACCATAAGGTAACCGCTCTTGCCATTGCGAAGGAGCTTTCCATCTGGCAGAATGGCGATACCGTAATATCGGGTGAGGACTTGTCTGCCATGAGTGAGGAGGAACTGGACCAGGCGGTAGAACACGCCACGGTATTCGCAAGAGTGTCTCCGGCGGATAAACTCCGCATTATCCAGTCCTTAAAGAGGAACGGCGAAGTGGCTGCAATGACGGGTGACGGCGTAAACGACTCCCCGGCGTTAAAAGCAGCAGATATTGGTGTGGCGATGGGACGCACAGGAACGGACGTTGCAAAGGAAGCGTCTGATATGATTCTCCTGGACGACAGTTTCACCACGATTGCCTATGCAATCAAAGAAGGGCGCCGCGTATACCGGAATATCCAGAAGGTAATCCAGTTTTTGCTGGCGGGAAATATTGCGGAAATCACAACCTTGTTTCTGGCAACCTTATTTAACTGGGAAGCTCCGCTTCTGGCCGTTCATATACTCTGGGTAAACTTAGCGACCGCTACACTGCCGGCTCTGGCTTTGGGCGTTGACCCGGCAAGCAAAAATATTATGAAGCATAAGCCGGTCAAGGCGGGAACCTTGTTTGAACGCGATTTGATTGCCAGAGTGATACGACAGGGAATTTTCGTGGCGGCTATGACAATCGCCGCGTACTTTATCGGAGCGGATCAGAGCAGCCATACCACAGGCCAGACCATGGCTTTCAGTGTGCTGGCAATTTCTCAGATGCTTCGTGCATTTAACCAGCGCTCCAACACAGAACCTATCTGGGTGAGGGCGGAGGGGCCGAACCCGTGGCTGGTTGTATCGTTCCTGGTATCGGCCGGTCTGATGGCATGTATCCTGTTTATCCCGTCTCTGCAGAGCGCTTTCCGGCTGACCTATTTAACCGGAACCCAGTGGCTCACCGTTATGGGGCTTTCTATCCTGTCCATTGTTCAGATGGAGGCTGTGAAGTGGGTGAAACGCGCCAGGAAAAGGGAGAAACGATGATTTCTATACGAGGAGGTAACGTATGAAAACAGAAAAGAGGAGAGCATTCATTATCCATTTTGCTTATTTTTCAATTTTGTTTTTAATGGCTTTTACGGTTTTAAAATATGGCTTGTCCATGCTTTCCCCGTTTGTGGCGGCATTCCTGATTGCGTGGGTTTTAAAAGGCCCGATTGGATTTGTGTCAGGAAAGCTTCGCTTAAACTGGAAGCCAGCGGCTATTCTGGTGGTGCTGTTGTTTTACAGCACCATCGGATTTTTAATATTTCTGTTGGGTGTCAAGGCTTTGTCCGCAGCAAAGGAACTTACAGCCAATCTGCCCGGTATTTACGCATATTATGTAGAACCTGCTTTAATCAGCCTGTTTGACAGCTTCGAGCAGTCGATTTTCCGGGTAGACAACACACTCCTGGCTGCCTTTATGGAACTGGAAACTCAGTTCGTCCAGTCGGCGGGGCAGATGGTTTCCGGCCTGTCCATGGACGCCATGGGGCATATCTCTGGGATTGCCTCTTCCCTGCCAGGCTTATTTATTGAAATCCTGCTCATGATTATTTCTACGTTTTTCATTGCTTTGGATTACCACCGGCTGACGGGATTTTGTCTGATGCAGCTTGATGGGAAAGCAAAAGATGTATTTTTCCAGATCAAAGAATATGTGGTAGGCACTTTGCTTGTATGTATCCGGTCCTATGCGCTGATTATGACGATTACGTTTGTGGAGCTGGCAGTAGGACTGTCTGTCATTGGCGTAAAAAATTCAGTTTTAATTGCGTTTTTAATTGCCCTCTTTGATATTCTTCCGGTATTGGGAACCGGAGGCATTATGATCCCGTGGACTATCCTTACGGCGCTGCAGGGAGATTATCCGCTGGCGCTGGGACTTTTGCTGGTTTATCTGTTTGTTACAGTGGTCCGCAATATATTAGAGCCAAAGATTGTCGGCAGCCAGATCGGGGTTCATCCGGTTGTGACCCTGGCGGGTATGTTCGTGGGCGCCCAGTTGTTTGGCGTCCTGGGGCTGTTTGGTTTTCCAATCGGGATTTCCCTGCTGCGCCACTTGAATGAAAAGGGAGCAATAAAATTATTTAAGATGGCGGAGGAAAAGTAATGAGTATGGGAATGTTTTTTGGATTATTGGGCGGTTTGGCGCTGTTTTTATATGGTATGCAGATGATGAGCGTCAATCTGGAAGCGGCGGCCGGCAGCCGTATGAAGCATATTCTGGAACGCCTGACAGCCAACCGCTTTTTAGGGGTATGTGTGGGCGCCGGCATTACGGCGGTGATTCAGTCCTCTTCCGCCACAACGGTAATGGTGGTGGGCTTTGTCAATTCCGGACTTATGACGCTTAGGCAGGCAGTCTGGATTATTA
>NZ_JBKVCZ010000119.1:0-19677 GCF_046966825.1 Hungatella sp.
TACCACAGCGGAGACAGGGATTATCTGGCGGAAGCGGAGCAGAACGGCATTCCGGCCTGCATCAGACTGACGGAGAGACTTGCAGACCTCAGACAGAAAATCTGGATGGAGGAGTGTAAGGTGTTCGGATACGAGGTGCTGGATATCAGACTGGCCGGAGTGAGGGCGCGCCTGGAATACGCCGGAAAAAGGCTGGCCCAGTATCTTTCCGGTGAGACCGGCTGCCTGCCGGAGCTGGAGGAGAAGAGACTTGTCTATGCGCCGGATCAGAGCGACGGCAGCCATGCGCTGTGCAGCTGTAATTTCTGGCAGAATATTGTCAGCGCGGGGAATATTGCAGGGATATAATGGAAGATGCAGAAGAAACACGGGTTAAAGGAATGGGGACGAATGATTCGTGGGTAAAAAAACTGGTTGAGCCTATGCACTCAACCAGTTTTTTTTTACTACGCCTGTCATTCCCATTTGAAAAATCGAATAGAAACTCCGCCGCAGACGACCGTGATCACCGCCATGACGGCAAGGGAAGCCATCACATTTTCAGCCGGCAGGCCCAGGGATGCAGCCTTCAGCAGCTTAATTCCCTGAGTCAGCGGCAGCAGGTCCGCGAGTTTTTGCAGCACGGCGGGCATCACCTCATACGGAAGCGTGGCGCCGGAAAAGATCAGCATTGGGAAATAGAGTAAGCTTGCAAGAACGCTTGCGATTTTTGTATTAGGAGATACGCCTCCTACCAGCATTCCAATACTGAACATGGAGATCATGACAAGGAAAAATGCGCCCATAAACGGTAGGAAGGCTCCCTGCAGCTTCATGCCGAATAACAGCACAGATACCAGATAGATCAGCACCAGTGCGATCAGGGAATAGATCATGTAAATGGCCACCTGAACCGACAGTAAAAGGACGGGGCTGGACGGCGTGATTTTAAAGCGTTTGAGGATTTTCTTCTGCCGGTAGTCGGAGATTACCAGAGGCAGCCCCATGACACCGCCCGCGCAGACTGCGATTGTGGAGACTGCGCCGAAGGATTGTTCCAGAAAAGTATAGTCCGCGCCGCCAAAAGCCGGTTTCCCGCCGTAAATAATCCCGAGCAGTATAACCACGACCACAGGCATACAGACGGCAAATATGATCATGTCCATTCCACGAAAGGAGAGCTTTAACTCGGTTTTCAGCATCGTAAGAAATTTATTCATCTCCGTCAGCCTCCTCTCCCGTAAACCACAGATACGCCTCTTCCAGCGTATTGCCCGGGCTTAACGCAACCGCTTCGGCTGTTGTACCGCAGAATACGAATGCTCCGTCTTTTAAGATACCGATTCTGTCGCAGAGCTCTTCCACCTCATCCATGAAGTGCGAGGTTAAGAAGATCGTGAGCCCTCTGTCTTTCAGCTCCTGAAGGCTCTTCCACACACTCCTTCTTGCCTTGGTATCAAGGCCGGTGGTCAGTTCATCTAAGAATACCACCTGGGGATCGGGGATTAATGCCAGAACGATAAACAGCCTTTGTTTCTGGCCGCCAGACAGCTCGCTGACGAAATTCCTGGCTTTTTCCTGGAGTCCGAACTGCTTTAACAGTTTTGTGTAGTCGGCCGGACAGTTGTAGAGGCAGGCTGTTTCCTCGCACAGCTCACTCACCCTGATCTTGTCAGGATAATTGGCCTCCTGAAACTGCACGCCAACCTGCTGAAATAAGTTCCTGCGGTCCTTTTGCGGGCTCATTCCCAGAATGGAAATACTGCCGCTATCTGCTTTTTTGGTGCCCAGCATGCACTCGATCGCCGTGCTTTTTCCAGCGCCGTTAGCGCCGAGAAGGCCGTAAACTTCACCTTTGGATACCGTTAAATCAAGATTCCTGATAACATGCAGCGCACCGTATGACTTTGAAAGACCGGATACCTGAATTGTTGTTTTCATACCATTTTCTCCTCTCGTTGTTGTGAGAAGAGAATAGCACACAGATACAGGTTGGTGGGTAAATGGAGGGTTTCTTTTTTATTCAGACCTCCGGTTACGGTGTATCCGGAATGCCGTCAATCATTGCAAATGGTTTCCCGTAAAAACCCAGTTTCCTTGAGATTCGTGTGGAGGCATGCAGCAGGGCGTTTGCGATGAGCTGGTGGTTTTCACGCAGATATTCCGGTGTGCAGGCCACGCTTAAAGCGGCCGCGACATGGCCATCCATATCAAAAACGGGGCATGCGATATCAGCGTGATTGAGACGGTACTCTTCGTATTGTTCCACCCAGAGCCGGCCGCGCAGATTCTTAAGCTCTTTCTCCAGAACGTCTCGGGAGACAATGGTGTGCGGAGTACGGGGGGCGAGGTGGATTCTGCTCAGGATCTCATGCTGCATATGGTCGCTTAAATTGGCGAGAAGAAGCTTACCGTTTGCATTATCATAAGAACCCATCTCATAGCCCACCCTGGATCTTACGTGCTTTGGCGTATCGCCTTCCATCAGTGCGGTGACGATCGCTTTTCCGTTGGTGTTCAGCTCCGCAAGACAGACCGTCTCATGCAGTTGTTCATAAAGTGCGTGCATGAAGGGCTTTGCCACGTCTACAAGGTTCTGGCGTTCCGATACGATGTTACCGTAATTCTTAAATTTATATCCCAGGCAGTATTTGGCCGATTCCGTCTTTAAGACGTAATCACGCTGCTCCAGAGTATAGAGCAGCTTAAATACCGTGCTCTTGTCCAACTCAAGGAGCCTGCCGATCTCAGTGGCTCCAATGTTGTCGCGCACACTCAGAAGGTCTAAGATCTTCAGGGCGTTGTTGACGGAGCTTAATATGTAGGTGTTAGCCGGTGTATTTCCTGATTTCATAAAATCTCTCTTTTCTTGATTAATCACTTATTATATAATTATGTTTTTATTAAAAGGTGTTTTCGTCATTCATTATAGCAGAAACAGATAAAAAAGAGAAGAATGGAAACGTCTGTGTGCATGGTGCCATTTTATAACCAGGATCGCAGCCAATGAATAAAATGCGTTTCTTATACAGAAACATAAAAAGCGTTTTGTTATTCAGAACGAACAGATTAAAATTGAAAAATTGTCTAAATGGCAGAAAATAAAAGGCGAAATTGACATGAGAAATCTTCAATGATACAATAAATTTGTAAAAAATATTTACTATACAGAAACAAAAGTCCGGACTGCGCGTTATGTATAGAAACCAAAGTGGAGGTATATATGAAAGAGCGAAATTACACGATTGAGTTTTACCGGTTTATGTTTGCAATCAATTTCATTCTGGTCCATGCGATTATGATTTTTCCGCTGGGCTATATGGGCTTTACCATGAGCGCGGCAAAGGACGCCTATATTTATGAACAGGCATTTGATGTGATTCTTCCGTTTATGATTTTCTCCGGGTATTTCATGATGCAGGGCTTTAAAAAGAAACAGGCAAAGGGTCTGCTAAACGGTATTTCCCCGGCAAAACAGGCATGGGGATATCTGGCCGGCAGGATAAAGTCCCTGATGCCGCTGTTACTGATCGGTATCTTTGCCGGATGGCTTGCCAATGGACTCTGGAGAGGGTATACTTTAGCACAGTATCCGGAATATTTTATCAGCTGTATCGGTGAGTTTCTGGGATTGCAGATTTCCGGCATCGGTATGGGTAATGGCTTTGTCGGAGCCTAGGGCTCCACCTCGGCAGCGGTTAAACTGCTGTGCAGCACGCCGATGTGGTTTATCTCCGGTGTCTTTATAAGCGGTTATGCCGTTTATTATCTACTGGCTAAGAATGAAGAACACTTTTTAGGATGGATTCTTCCTGTGATCACGATCGTATTTTTGGGAAGCTGCTGGATGACTGACACGCTTCCTCTGTGGAATGTCATTCTGGAGATCGGACAGTTCGCTGTTAATACAGACTTGATTCTCATGTTCATCGGCCTCGGAATCGGATGCGAAATCTGGATTGCGGTTGACGCATTGAAAAAGAAAAACTGGTCCTCCGGCGGTAAGCTTGCCTTATCCGCGGTTCAACTTGTCGCAACTGCGGTAGTTTTAATCAGAACCTGGGTGTCAGTAAATTCTGGATTTATGCAGAACTATTTTAACATCGGATGGGGGCCAACCCTGATTTACTCGATTATTTTCTGTTTCCTGATCCTTCTTGATGTGGATTACGTTTCAAGATGCCCGATTACCCATAATAAAATATGGAAGGTTCCGGGACAGCTGGCGCTATACATATATGTGATTCATTTTCCCGTGCTTATATTTACCGCTCTGGCTCTGGGACTGAAGGGCTCTGCGGCCAGATCCATGGCCAATGGCGTGGTGGTCAGCGAGGATGTGACTCTGGGAATTCTCACACAACCGGATATTCAAAAGCTGTTTCTGACATTTGGATTAACCATCGTTATTTCTATTATCCTGGGATATGCGCTGATGAAGCTTAACACAAAAGTGATTCAGCCATGGCTTGACAAGGCACCCTGGTTTGATACAAAACGGTGAGAATGGGGGATGGATATGGCTTACAAGATTTTGACCTTGAATTTTGGTTCCACCTCCAGCAAAATCGCCTATTTTGAGGACGACAGACTGGTAGTGAGAGGTTCTCTGGAGCATCCAAATGAGGAGCTGGAACGGTTTGCGGATTTCTGGAGCCAGGAACCGTATCGGATTGCTGCCATTCGAAATTTCCTGGAGGAACAGGGGATTCAGGAAGAGAAGATGGATTTAATCGCCTGTTGGGGCGGCCACTGCAAGCCGGGGAAAGGCGGGGCGTATCGGATCACGAAGCAATTTTTAGAACAGGTGAAAAGCGGGCGGTACGGCCACCATCCCTGTGATCTGGCGCCTTTTGCGGCGTACCAGATGGCGGGGGAGAACGGTATGGCGATCTCCATCGACCCGCCCACTATTGACGAATTTAACGCTTTAGCCAGATACACAGGAATTCCCGGCATCACAAGAAAAAGCAGAATGCAGACCCTGAATCAGAAGGCTGTTGCCAGAAAATACGCCGCAGACCACAGAAAAGAGTATGAGGAATGCAGCCTGATTGTCGTTCATATGGGAGGCGGAACCAGTGTGGTCGTCCATGAAAAGGGAGAGATGGTGGATGCGAACAATGGCCTGGATGGGGACGGCCCCTTTGCAACAAACCGGGCGGGAACCGTGCCGGCCGGGGATCTGATCGATCTCTGCTACAGCGGCCGGTACACCCACAAGGAGATGAGAAAGCAGATTACCGGTGAAGCGGGCCTTGTGGCGTATTTAAATGAAAATGACGTACGGAAAATCGAAAAAAGGATTTTGGCTGGCGATGAAAAGGCGAAAGAGGTGTACGATGCCATGCTGTATCAGACGGCGAAACAGATAGCAGCCTTTGCCGCGGTACTCTGTGGAAAAGTCGATGCGGTCCTCCTTACCGGTGGAATCGCAAATTCCCGGTATGCGATCAGTGAAATAGAGAAACGGGTAACGTTTATAGCCCCGGTGATCGCATATCCGGGCGAGCTGGAGATGCAGTCGCTGGGAATGACGGCATACCGGGTCCTGACTGGAAAAGAAGAGATCAGAGAGGTGGAAAAAGATTGATGAACAGCTTTCGCAGTTTTTCAGAGATAGAAGAGTTTGTAACAGGTTCAGGGATTCGAAAAACGATAGCGCTTGCGGGTGCTCACGATTCCTACGCGCTGGATTCTGTGATTCATGCCAGGAAAAAAGGGCTGATCGAAGCGGTTTTGATCGGGCATGCCGGGGAAATCCGGAGGCTTTTAGAGGAACGGGGAGAGCGGGAGGCGGATTATCGCCTGATCGACTGCCAGGGAAATGCGGAGGCGTCAGAGACGGCGGTCCGCCTGGTCCGCAGCGGAGAGGCAGATATGCCGATGAAGGGGCTCCTGCATACCTCGGATTTTATGAGGCCCATTCTGAACAAGGAGACGGGACTTCTGCCTCCCGGGAACCTTTTGTCGCAGGTGACGCTCGTGGAAGATCAAAAGGAACAGAAGCTGTTTCAGATAACAGACTGTGCCATCAACATCGCTCCGAATCTGGAGCAGAAACGGAAAATGATCGAGAATGCGGTCGGTCTCGCCGGATGCCTGGGAGTCAGGCTGCCAAAGGTTGCGGTTGTATCCGCACTGGAGGAGGTCAATCCCAAAATACCGAGTACGGTCGATGCCGCTGACCTGGCAAGAGACAACCGGGAGGGGAGAATCCGCGGCTGCATCGTAGAGGGACCGCTGGGCTTCGATAATGCCGTTTCGAGAGAAGCGGCAGAGCATAAGGGAATTGACAGCCAGGTGGCCGGTCAGGCAGATATTATATCAGGATTTAACACAGTAATCAAAATTTAGGAGAGCGAATCAATATGGTAAGAACCGTTGTAAGAGATGTATTTTTTCTGGCACAGAAATCGGAACCGGCGACAAAGGATGACTTGGGGACAGTACAGGATTTACTGGACACCCTGCAGGCGAATACCGACCACTGCGTGGGCATGGCGGCCAACATGATCGGTGTCAGAAAGAATGTGATTGCCGTTCAGATGGGAATGGTGAACGCAGCCATGCTTAACCCGGTGATTGTCAAAAAAACAGGCCCCTATGAGGCGGAAGAGGGCTGTCTGTCGCTGGGGGGAGTCCGTAGGACTACCCGGTACCAGGAGATCGAAGTGGAGTATCAGGACATTCATTTTTGTAAGCACCGCCAGAAGTATTCCGGATGGATCGCGCAGATCATTCAGCATGAGTGCGACCATTTAAATGGAATCATCATCTAGTATAACGTATTTCAGGAAAAAGTCAGCGAGATAACAGAATGAAAATATTAGTAGATGCGGACGCATGTCCGGTAGTGAGAATTGTGGAACAGACGGCGGAGCGCTATAAGATTCCGGTGGTGCTCTTATGCGACACCAACCATGTGCTTCAGTCTTCCTACAGCGAGATAAAGGTCATCGGAGCGGGCGCGGATGCCGTGGATTTCGCGTTGGTGAATCAGTGCGGCAAAGGGGATATCGTGGTAACCCAGGACTATGGAGTGGCGGCTATGATTCTGGGGAAGGGAGCACATGGAATCCATCAAAGCGGAAAGTGGTACACCAACGAAAACATCGACCAGATGCTGATGGAACGCCATCTGGCCAAGAAGGCCCGTATGGGAAAGGGGAAGCACCATCTGAATGGTCCGGCAAAGAGGACGGTAGAAGACGACGAGCGGTTTCAGGAGTCGTTCAGCAAGTTGATTGAAGTGGTGCTGCACAGCAGCCAGAATTGAAAAGACACCGTACAGCAGCTGATTTTTTAGCTGCTGTACGGTGTCTTTTTTGAAGCCGCACAAACCCGCTCCAGGATCATATTGACCGCAATTCCGGCCGCAATGATCATGCCGCCCCAGAGCGTGGCGCCGGTCTGATAGCTGCCGGCCACGGTATCCAGCAGGATTCCGGTGAAGACCTGGCCGACGAAGACGAGAAGCGTCAGCTGGAATCCCGGTATCTTCGGAACCGTGATATTTAAGACATTACCACCACGACGCCGAGAGCGCCGCCGAAGTAAATCCAGGGACGGAAGCTGCCTCCCGCGGAAGCGGCTGCGGAGGTTCCGCTTGCTGCGGCCACGGCAAAGGCGAGGATTACCGTAATCGGAAGCCCCACCAGATGATTCACCAGCGATCCCTGCAGCGCCCCGGTTTTCTCGGCCAGCCGCGCGTTGGCGGTCCGGGACAGCACCATGGAAATACCGGATGCAAAGGAGATGGCAGCCCCCAGCGCCGCCGTCGTGACAGAGGTATCCAGCATCACAAAGATACCGAACACTGATAAACCCAGGCCGATAAACGCATACCGGGGAAGCGGCCTTTTTTCCATACCGAACAATCCGGAACTGTCAATCACCAGGGACGTAACTGTCTGTCCCAGAAGTCCCAGGGCAATCACGCTCGTGATGCTGATGTAGGTGAAGGCCAGATTTTGAAATACCGTTGTAAAAACACCGATTGCACCGCCGAGATAAATCCATTTGGGCCTGTGAGTCCAGACCGGCTTTCTGTTTTTCTGTGAAGCGCAGAGCAGCAGCGCAAACAAAGAACCGACCGCATGGATAATCGCGGCAGCCGTGAACGCACTGTACTGAACGGACAGATTTCCATTTACGGAAATCATCACGGACAGAATAATACCATTGATAAGGGCTAAAAGCTGATACATGACAGTTCACCTCCTGATATGAGGATAACAGAATATCCGCCCTACCATGTAGGACATTTGTCATGGCATTTTTTCCGGTTTCTGTTATAATAAATAGTAAGACCATAACCAGGTTAAGCGAGGTAATCGATTTGAAAAGACTCCCATTGAGAAAAGAACATGCCGCTCGTCTGGCAGAATACGGTCTGCAGAATATTCCGCTGAACGCCTGCTGCTGTCTGCGGTTTTCGGCAGGAGAAGAGGTGCTGCGTGAAGGGCAGCCTATCGGCTGGCTGTCGATTGTCGTTGACGGCAACGCGAAGGTCTGCCGCACAGCGCCGAACGGCAAGAGCCTGATCCTGTGCTACAACATCTCCCGTGGTTTGATCGGCGAGGTTGAACTGATGACAAGACAGCTCAATGCCACCTGTTCTGTGAAGGCGGTCACGGATTTTGAGTGCATTGCGGTCTCCTATCAGAACTGCCTGGCGGAACTGAAAACGAATCTTGTGCTCCTGAATAAACTGGGAACGGAGCTGGCGGAAAAGCTGACTACCAGTTCAGACAATTTCACATCCACCGCGTTATGCACCGGCGAGCAGCGGCTTTGCGCCTACATTCTTCAGAATTCACACCGGGGCCTCTTCCGCGATACGCTGACGGATGTCTCCTGCTCCGTGGGAATGAGCTATCGCCATATGTTCCGGCTTTTGGGGCAGCTCTGCGAAGAGGGAATACTGGAAAAGAGGGAGAGCGGATATTACATTAAGAATCAAGAGGAGCTGGCACGGCGTTCCCATACGGCTGCCGAGCTTTATCAGAGAGTATAAGAAAAACGGGACCTGTTTTGCCGGAGGCGAAGCGGGCCTCATTTTTTTGTGCATAGAATAGCTGTAAATTTGGACTGAAAATTGTAATTAAGATAGATAGCACAAAGAGAGGAGAAGTTATATGAAACTGAGTAGAATTGGGGCGGCTGCGTTATGCGCGGCACTTTGCCTGGGGACAATGAGCGGCTGTTCTTCCAAAACAGATGGAGCGAATGAGGGGGGAAGCCAGACGGCGGAGAGCCAGACAACAGCGGGACAGACAACAGCAGGCGGAACGGAGGCCGGCGGCGCGGCAGGAAGCGACGAGAAATTTACACTGAAGATTTCCACAACCGGAGAGACAGACGATAATCTGGATCTTGCCATGGCCATGTTCAAGGAACAATACCCGAATGTGGAGTACGAGCTGATTACCAGCCCCTGGAACGAGACGAGAGAAAAGCAGATCATGATGGTAAGCATGGGTGACATACCGGATATCGTAAAGACCGGAGGATGGGCCCAGGAGTTCTTTAAAGATGGAATGCTGATGGATCTTACAGATGAAGTGAAAAACTGGGATATCTATCCGCGTCTCACCGAGGGACGGCTTCAGAGAATGTCCTATGGGGACCAGATCTGTGCAATGAACTATAATACCAATACCATGTTTATATTCTATAATAAGGAACTCTTAGAGAAGATTGGAGCGGAGGTTCCGAAGACATTTGAAGATTTAAAGGCGATCGGTGAGAAGATTGTAGCGGAAGGAATTACGACAGAAGACGGACAGAAGGTCTACGCTACCAATATTCCTACCAACAACACATGGGAATTATCACCGTGGGTTTTCTCCATGCGAGCCGAGTACATGAATGAGGACTATTCTCAGGTCGTGATCGATTCCCCGGAATCGAATACCGGAGCAGAAAATACTGATGGAGCTGTACCCCCCCTGGTTCGTGTGATCGAACCGGGGGTTCTTTTGTTTAGCTGTCCGATGGCAGTTCCTTATCAGCGGTCCTGGACTCCGGCCCATCCCCGTCCGTAAGAAACAGCCGTATGGCCGGTGAGAGTCGGAGCTCTTCCGGCTGAATGCCATGCCGGATTAAGTAGCGCTTCGCGGCCGGGAACTGTCTGGTAAGAAAATCCTTTACATCGGCAGCGCACTGCTCAATATCATCTTCCTTCAGATGCATGACCAGGGATTCCGCAAAATGCTGCGTTGCCCTCTGCAAATCCGGCAAAGCTCCGGAGGACGCCTTTAAAGGATATCCCCAGAGGAACAGATGATAGACGGTCCGGTAGATCTCCCGGATACCGGCAAGATGGCTGTATTGGCTGACATGGATCAAGTAACACCAGAAGGAGAGCTCCCCGCGTCTGGTAATCAGGCATTCTTCCAGACACCCGGTCAGCGCGGCTTTTCTGTCCGGACTCAAAGCGGTCAGAAAAGACCGGGTCACCCCATCACAGGAATAGATCAGAATCTCAAAGGATTGAACGAAAAATGCCAGATTCCGCCGTACTGCGGGGCTATTAAAATCCGGTGGATCGCAGGGGAACCCCAAGGTGAAGATGCGGGTGCCCTTACCGTTGATGGTGCGGCAGGCGCCGGCCTGGCTCAGCATGGCAATGGTGCGGCGCAGCGTGCTGACGGATACACCGTATTTTTCCGCCAGCTTCTCATAGGAAGGCAGATACTGCACTTCCCGGTATTCCCCCAGATAGATGTCATGGAGGATCTGGGAAGCGAGATTGTAGCAGATCTGCGGGCGGTTGTGGTACACACGCCAGACAAAGGGGATCTGCGACTCCTTCGGCAGAGGGCGTATGTATGGCCCCAGAGCTTTTTGGATCGCATGGATATCACTTTGCTGGTACTCCAGGAGGGCGGCCTGTACACCCTTCCAGTCTTTATCATATACACGGCTCATCAAAACCTTTAACCGTCTGCGCACCAGACCAGTATCAAAATGGATGGGCTGCGGTTCCAGCCTGGCAAAGGGGAACCCCTGATACAGGGTAGTCTCCCAAAAAAGGTTTAAAGCCAGCGGATTCTCTATTTTCTGGAGGACACAGCAGTAGAAATGGACCAGGTCGTCGGCCTCCGCCCTCTCTTCCAGATGGGAAAGCAAAGCCAGATCTTCCTCGTCCATCCGTTTCAGCCCCTCCACCAGCATGGGGATAAACACCAGCTCAGCAGAGGAGTAGAGATCGTAATAATCAGCCCACCGCTCGGAAAAATAGTTCAGGATGAAGTCCACAGCCCCCTGCCTTGTCTGCTGAAAGGTGACGGTGGTAACCGTGCCGTTATGCATGGAGATATAGCCTTCTGCGCGCAGACGCCGCAGGGCGGCCTTCACGGTCTGGGCAGAGACATTGAATTCACGGCAGAGGATATCGATAGAAGGGAGTGTATTCCCGTATTTGTAATAGAGAGAGTGAAAACGTACAAGAAAGTATTCGTATATCAGGTTCGAGTATTGATTATCATTGACCAACTGTTTTTTTACCTCCCATAGTGCAGTGCGTTTTCTGTTATTTTATCATTCCGCGGCCGATAATACCAGATGTCCGTTGAGTTTTAGGACATTTTATGCTAAGATGAAAGGAACTAATATGAACAAGGTGGTCGGAGATTGTTGATGCATCATGAAGACGGCCAGGGAGGTATCTGATAATGACAGAACAGGAAAAAGAGAGCGCTGCCGGGAGCAGCAGTCAGGACATACTGGCCGCCGGCTATGAATACAACACACTGATGCATCTGCTGAAGGTCAGCGTGAGCAAGCACCTGCTGGATGAACATTTTACACTGATCTGGGCCAACGAGTTCTATTATGATATGATTGGATGGCCCAAGGAGGAATATGAAAAAGCATATCATAACAGGCCCGACCTGTATTATCAGAGTGATCCGTCGCTGTGGACAGAGCTTACGGAGACGGTCCTGGCCGCATTAAACGCTGGGGAAGGCGGGTATCAGCTGGTCACCCGGATGCGCAGGAGGAACGGTGATTTCGTCTGGGTACAGTTATCGACTCAGTTTGCCAGGGAGTACATAAACGGCTATCAGGTTGCATATTCGGTCATGACCAATATTGACAATCTGGTAAAGATACAGAAAGAGCAGTCCGTGACATACGAGAGCCTGCCGGGATTTGTAGCAAAATACCGCATTGACCCGGACATGAACTTAACACTCCTTTCCGCCAATGCACGCTTCATGGAGTATTTCGGTGAAGCGGGGGAGAGCAGTCCCCTGTACCAGCGCAATATCGACGTCAATATGGAGATCATTTTAAAGTATGGGGAGGAGATTCGGAAAGGCGCTCCTGTACATTTTGTCATATCCGTTAAAGCCCGGTCCGGTCAGAATATGTATCTCCAGGTCAATGCCACCTGCGTCGACTGGCAGAACGGCAGCCCGGTCTATCTTGCTATCTTTATCGATATCACCGATGTGACGGAGCTGCGGGAGATGCAGAAGAAGCTGACGGAGCAGGCGGAAGCCTTAAAGGATGCCCTGGCGGTGGCGGAACATGCGAATCAGGCGAAGACGGATTTCCTTTCCAGGATGAGCCACGAGATCCGCACGCCCATGAACGCCATCCTCGGGATGACCACCATTGCGGCGGCTTACATCGACGACCAGAAGCGGGTGGAGGACTGCCTCGAAAAGATCGGCTATTCCTCCAAGCATCTGATGGCACTGATTAACGACGTCCTGGATATGTCCAAAATCTCCGAGGGAAAGGTCAGGATTGCCCAGGAGACCTTTAATCTGGAAACTGTGGTGGAGTCCATCTCCTCCATTATATATCCGCAGGCGGATGCCAAAGGACTGATATTTACCGTACCGTTGATCGACTTATCAGAGACAGTCATGATTGGTGATTCCCTGAGACTGAATCAGATTCTGCTGAATCTGCTGTCCAACGCCCTGAAATTCACGCCTGCAGGCGGAACGATCCGTCTTGAGATCCGTCAGCTCCAGAGGACGGAGGACAGGATGCGCCTTCGTTTTACCGTCAGTGATACGGGAACGGGCATGAGCGGGAAGTTTCTGGACCGCCTGTTTGTTCCCTTCGAGCAGGAGAATTTAGGCGCCGCCCAGACACTCGGAGGCACCGGACTGGGAATGCCGATCACAAAGAACCTGGTCACTCTGATGGGCGGTACCATCACCGTGAAGAGTGAGGTGGGAAAAGGAACCGTGTTTACCGTTGAACTGGATTTTCAAACGCCGCCGGATAAAGACAGGGTGATCCCGCAGAAACAGCACGAACTGGAATCGCTTAAGGTGCTGATCGCGGATGACGACAGGGACAGCTGCATTCATGCGTCGCTGATGCTGAAGAAGATGGGGATTCTGTCTGACTGGGTACTGACCGGACAGGAGTGTGTGAACCGGATTCGTGAATCCCACCAAAGCGGTACGGACTACGACGTGTGCCTCGCAGATTTGAAAATGCCGGATATCGACGGCGTTGAGGTGGCCCGCAGGGTGAGGGCGGAGGTAGGGCCGGAAACAACCATCATTATTATAACGGCCTACGACTGGACGAATGTGGAAGTGCGCGCGCGGGAAGCGGGTGTGGATATGTTCCTGACCAAGCCGGTCTTTGCCTCCACACTTTATAATGCCCTTCTGTCCGTAACCGGAATTGACAGAGCGGTCCGCGTTCCCGCTGAGAAGAACCACCGCCCCGAACTGGCGGGCCATCACGTGCTGCTGGCGGAGGATAATGATTTAAACCGTGAGATAGCGGTGGAGCTGCTGCAGATGATCGGAATCACGGTGGACTGGGCGGAAAACGGCAGGGCAGCCCTGGACAAATTCCTGTCAGACGGGGACACCTACGATCTGATCCTGATGGATGTGCAGATGCCGGTGATGGACGGATACCAGGCAACGGCTGCGATCCGCAGCTCCGGGCATGAGAGAGCCGGGACGATACCGATTATCGCCATGACGGCGGACGCCTTTCATGAAGATATTGTAAAGGCGGAGACGGCGGGGATGAACGGACATCTGGCAAAGCCGATTGATCCGGAGCTGCTGTATGAGACCGTGGCAGAATATTTGACATGTGTTGCAGAAGATCACTTGTGCTGAGCAGTCTCTTTTGGTATAATAAACTGGACCGGTCATGGACAGAGCAGCCGGTGTACCTTTCTGTCCATGGCAGCCCGAAGAAAAGAGGAAATAATACATGCCCGCAAATAAGACTATTCTGGTCGTGGAAGATAATGAAATCAATCGTTTGATGTTAAGTGAGCTGCTCTCTCTGGAATATACGGTTCTGGAAGCGGAAAACGGGCAGCAGGCCCTCGATGTTCTGGAGAAAAGAAAGGATGAGATTTCCCTGATTCTGCTGGACATCACCATGCCTGTGATGGATGGATATACGTTCCTGTCGATTGCGAAGGCCGATCCGGCCCTGGCCTCCATCCCTGTGATTGTCACGACGCAGAGCGACAGCGAGGCGGATGAGGTGGCGGCCCTGTCCCATGGGGCCACCGATTACGTGGCAAAACCATATAAGCCCCAGATTATCCGGCACCGGGTGGCGAGCATCATCCATTTACGGGAAACCGCCGCCATGATCAATCAGTTTCAGTACGACCGGCTTACCGGCCTCTACAGCAAGGAATTCTTCTATCAGCGCGTGAGGGAAACTCTCCGCCAGAATCCGGGGCGGAACTATTACATCATCTGCTCCGATATTGAGAATTTCAAGCTGATTAACGATGTATTCGGTGTGGCCGCCGGAGACCGGCTGTTGTGCGGGATTGCGGATATGTACCGGAGACAGGTGGGAGAACGCGGGATCTGCGGGCGCCTGAGCGCGGACCAGTTCGCGTGCCTGCTGGAATTTGACCAGGAGTTTACGGCGGAGATGTTTATCCGGGCCAGTGATGAGATCAATAAGCTTCAGAATGCTAAAAATGTCGCGGTGAAATGGGGGATTTATTCCGTCGAGAGCCAGACGGTGACGGTGGATCAGATGTGCGACCGCGCCCTTCTGGCCGCGCGCAGTATCAAGGGCCAGTACGGAATCTATTTTGCCGCCTACGATGATAAGCTTCGGGATGAACTGCTGCGGCAGCAGGCCATCATAGACAGCATGGAGACGGCTCTGGAAGAAGGCCAGTTTTTAGTCTATCTGCAGCCGAAATACAGGATCTGTGATGAGACCATGGCCGGAGCCGAGGCGCTGGTGCGCTGGAAGCATCCGGAATGGGGCTTCCAGTCGCCGGCGGAATTTATACCGTTGTTTGAAAAGAACGGATTCATCACAAAACTGGATCAGTATGTATGGGATAAGACCTGCTGTTATCTGCGCAGGTGGGACGATGAGGGCTACCCGCCCGTGCCTGTCTCCGTGAACGTATCCCGTGCGGATATCTATCACGCGGATATTGCGGATATCATGATGCGCACCGTCAGTAAATACGGCCTGACGCCTTCCCGGCTCCATCTTGAGATTACGGAAAGCGCCTACACGGAGGACCCGGGACAGATCATCGAGACGGTCAGCCATCTGCGGGAGCTGGGCTTTGTCATCGAAATGGACGATTTCGGAAGCGGCTATTCGTCCCTGAATATGCTGAATCAGATGCCGATCGATATCCTGAAGCTGGATATGACATTTATCCGGAGTGAGACGGCGAAACCTGCGGATCAGGGCGTGCTGCAGTTTATTATGGAGCTTGCCCGCCGGATGCACTTAAGCGTGGTGGCAGAGGGCGTGGAGACAAAGGAACAGCTGGATCGTCTCGGCGAGACCGGATGCGACTATGTGCAGGGCTATTATTTTGCCAGGCCTATGCCCGCAGGAGATTTTGAAAGGCTGATGAGGGATCAGATTTCCAGCCGGAAAAAATCACTGTCCTCATAAGGAAAGTCATAAACCACCGGTACGTCCGCTCTCTCTATTTTCGTAAATCCGGCCCTTTCATAAAATTTATGGGCACGGTCCGTATTTTTCGGCGTATCCAGAATCAGCTGCTTCACGCCGTGGGTTCTCGCATAATCCAGAAGAGTTCCGTAAAGCTGCCTGCCCAGGTGGCAGGGGGCGCCCCGGTAGGGCTCATAGACAAAGAATTTTTTCAAAACAGCGGTTCCATCGCCAAACTTCATCAGGCCGATGCTGCCCGCTGTTTTTCCGTTATCCTTTGCCACCCAGAAGTTACCGCCGCCGTCCATATACTTTTCCGGAATACGGCGCAGCTCCGGCTGATCGTCTACCGACACAGACGGGCGGGTTCCATCGTTCTGGCAGTGCAGGACAAGGCGTATCACCTCTTCCCTGTCTTCATCGGAATAGGTTCTGATTTCTATCATAATATCTTACCTCCCTAAAATGATCTGTAAATTCTTGACGTTCCACCTTCTCTATACTATAATAGCGGAAAAAGAAGCTTCGGTCTAATAGATAATAAGAAACTGATAATTCGATATTACTGAACTATTTTGGAAAGGCGCACCATATGGAGCTGAAATACTTAACCACCTTCAAAACCATTCTCGAGACCGGCAGTTTTCAAAAAGCGGCGGAGCGGCTGAATTACGCTCAGTCCACCATCACCCTGCAGATGCAGCTGCTGGAGCAGGAACTGTCTGTCAAGCTGTTTGAAAAAATCGGACGGAGGATGGAGCTGACTCAGGCCGGGGAAGGGCTGCTGCCTTATATCGACGCGGTTTTGGAGGCCGTCCGGCAGATGGAGAATTACGGAAAGTGCGGCCATCTGCTGGCTGGCACCCTGAGAATCGCCATGCCGGAGACGCTGCTGTCGTATCAGATGCACCAGGTCTTAAGTGCGTTTCGCAAACTGGCCCCAGATGTAAAGCTGTCTCTCCGGACGCCCAACTGCTACGAGATACGTGAGCAGATCATCAGCGGCATCGTGGATCTTGGGGTGCATTACGATATCGGCGGTTACGGTGCCTCCCTCGTTGTCGAGAAGCTGCGTGACTACCAGCTGGTTTTAGCAGGCAGCATGGAACTGAAGCAGGAAGCGTGTGATTTCATAACGAAGGGCCAGAGAAAGGATATCTGCCTGCTGACCATGGACAAAAACAGCTTATACCACAGACAGTTTGAGGAATACTTGAGAAAATCAGACATCACCCTGAACGGAGAGATGGAGCTTGTCAGTACGGAAGCCATAAAACGAAGTGTCGCCGGGAATCTGGGCGTCGCCTACCTGCCGCGTTTTACGGTGGACGAGGAGCTGCGGTGCGGGCTGATCCGGGAGCTTCCCGTTTCCATAGAGAATAACAGGATCACCACGGTATGCACCTATCATAAAAATAAGTGGGTTACGCCGGCAATCGATCTGTTTATCAGCCTGCTGAGAGAACAGGCGGCAGCCGGCGGCGTGTACAGTGACGAAGAAGCTTCTGATAAAAATCTGTACAATGGGGCAGAATAAGTATATAATAATACTGTTTATCATATTTGCGGAGGAATTGATTATGACATTTACTTACCCTGCTGTTTTTACGCCCCATAGGGACGATAAGGGATATCACGTGGAATTTCCGGACTTAAAGTGTTGTGAGGCGGATGGACCGGATCTGGAAGATGCTGTTGAGAATGCGAGAGAGGCGGCTTATAACTGGCTCTATCTGGAGGTGGAAGAGGGAACCTACGAGTTTCCAACCCAGACGCATCCGACAGACATAAAGCTGGAGGAGGGAGCCTTCCTGAAATACATTATGGTCACCATAAAGCTCCTGCCCGATAACGATTAATGTGGTCCGACAGCCCGGGAACCTGGCCGGGCGGCTTATAAAAGAGACGGCGGCAGAACGTTGCATGAAAAACGTTCTGCCGCCGTCTCTTTGTTTCACAGTATTTTCAAACTTATTAAAGGTTCATTAAAGGTTTCTTCGATATGATCTTCTTAAGAAAAATACGGATGCCGAAGACGCATCAAAAGGAGGATATTATGGAGGAAGCAATTGTAAGCAAACGAAACGAAAAAAGAAGGGTATGGGCTTTTCTGGCTGTTTTTCTGGCGGCGGCGCTTTTCCTGTTCCTGAATGTACATACGGCGTATGCGGCCGAGGGCCTGAAGCTGAGCACCGATTATCCCGGAATATCCGTTAAGCCCGGGGATAACTTAAATATCCCGGTCACACTGGATAATTACACCGGCTCCGGTCTGGATGCAGATGTTAAAGTGTCCGCCATGCCCGACGGCTGGGAGGGATACCTCCAGGGCGGTAATTACCAGGTAAGCCGCATCCATGTAAAGAACGGCGAGGCCGGAGCAGAAATGACGCTTCATGTAACCGTACCAAAGGAACTGACAGAGGGAACCTACGTAGTCGAGGTAGGCGCCTCCTCGGCAAGCGGCCTCTCCGACACACTGTCCATCTCCTTCCTTGTCAATGAGATGAAGGCGGGAAAGGGAAGCTTTACCTCGGAGTATCCGCAGCAGGAAGGAACCACCGGAACCAACTTCAGCTTCAGCACCACGCTGATTAACAACGGACTGAAGAGCCAGTCCTACAGCCTCTCTTCCAACGCGCCGGCAGGCTGGAACGTGAGCTTCACCCCAACGGGAGAGACCACAAAGGTGGCGGCGATCGAGGTGGAATCCAGCACCAGCAAGGGCATGACCGTGTCCGTCACACCGCCGGAGGGAATCGCCGCCGGGGAATACGATATTTCATGCAGCGCGGTTTCCGCGGAGGAGACTCTCAGCACGGATTTAAAGGTGGTGATCACCGGCAGCTACGGCCTGAAGGTGGGAACACCGGATGGGCGGCTGAGTTTTGATGCCTATGCGGGAAAAGAATCGGACGTAACCTTGAATGTGACGAATACAGGCAATGTGGATTTACAGGATGTGTCCTTAAATTCCTCCCTGCCATCCGGATGGACCGTAACCTATAACCTGGAAAACAACGTGATCCCGTCTATTCCCGCCGGTTCCACGACGGAAGTCATCGCCCACGTAAAACCGGGCTCTGAGGCCATCACCGGAGACTATGTGAATACCTTTACGGCAAAATGTGAGCAGGCGGAATCCAGCGCGGATTTCCGTGTGTCCGTGAAGACCAGTACCATCTGGGGCATCGTGGCGGTCGTAATCATCCTGTGTACCGCAGGCGGACTGGGCTACGTATTCCGTAAATACGGCAGAAGATAGCCGAAAGCGCTGTCACGCCGGAAAGGGGTCATTGTTATGGACATTGCTGCAAATTATGAAGATGAAATGATGATAAAAACGGACCATTTAACCAAGGCTTACGGGGAAAAGAAGGCGGTCAGCGACCTGTCGCTGTCCATTCGCAGGGGAGAGGTATTCGGGCTTCTGGGGCCCAATGGGGCCGGAAAGACGACCACGACCCTGATGCTCTTAGGTCTGACGGAGCCGACGGCCGGGAGCGCCTCGATCGATGGTAAGGACTGCACCAGACAGGCCATCGAGGTGAAACGGATGGTAGGATATTTACCGGACAACGTGGGCTTTTATTCCGATATGACCGGCCGGGAGAATCTCCGGTTTACGGGGCAGTTAAACGGGCTGCCGAAGAAGGTGATTGAAGACCGGATCGGAGATCTGCTGGAGAAAGTCGGCATGACCGGGGCTGCGGACCAGAAGACGGGAACGTATTCCCGGGGCATGAAGCAGCGTCTGGGAATCGCGGACGTACTGATGAAGGACCCCAAGGT
>NZ_JBKVCZ010000120.1:0-19278 GCF_046966825.1 Hungatella sp.
TCATTCTTTAAGCTGTAGGCAAAGGAGGCGTCATATCCGTTTTCCTTCGTAAACATGGCCTTCATATCCGCATCGTTTGCGGTTCTGTATCCGGACTCGTTGGGGTCGTTGTTGATGATGCCGACCTTGATCAGTTCCCCATCCGCTGCCGCAGGAGCAGGCGCCTCGGTCTCCGCCTTTGCAGCTTCGGTTGCCGCAGGAGCCGCTGCTTCAGTTGCCGCAGGCGCCTCGGTCGCTGCTGTCGTTCCTGCTGATGATGTCTTGGAGCTGCTGCATCCAGCCAGGCTGGCCGCCACCATGGATACTGCCAACATTGTTACGAGAGTTCTCTTTTTCATTTTCTTACCTCCGCTTTTATAATTGATTTCCTCCTGGGATTCGTTCCTCCCTGTACCTGTATCTTACCAGCGGCGGCACTGTAATTCAATTTGTAATCCCTTGTATTTATGCGGTTTGGAAGTTATTTACAATACAAATTTATGGTGATATAATCAAAATACAATACAAGTTGTATTCTTTGGTGTGATTTCTTAACAAAACAGGTGGAAATTTTAAGATTCTGCCATTTTTCAGGGATCAAATATGGGGATTTTTGTTGTGCATATTGACTTTCAAGAAGATAAAACGTGGATTTTTTATGATATTTATACATTTTCTTACGTTTATCTGGGGAACAAATCAGGCAATTTTTTCATAAAATCGGGAAAGGTAAGGATTCTATGACTGTAAAATACAAATGGGTTGCAGAGCGTCTGGAACTCATGATAGAGAAAAACATTCAAAATGGAATTCATAAGCTGCCGTCGGAACAGGAACTCTGCACGAAATATCACGTAAGCCGTCAGACCATCCGCATGGCTCTGGGGCTTCTGGAGGAAAAAGGCTTCATCGTCAGAAAGCAGGGAAGCGGCTCGTTCCTTACAGGACACTCCTCCAGACCGCAGGGAAATGTCATCGGAATTCTCATTTCCAGCGATCAGGAATACATCTATCCCGGCGTAATCCATGATATCCAAAACACACTTTCTAAACATGGCTTCACGGGCCAGGTTTTTACATCGGGTAATTCCATCTCCAGAGAACGGGAGATCCTGCTGCAGCTTCTGAAAAACCCTCTGCGCGGAATCATCGCGGAGGGCTGTAAAAGCGCGCTTCCCAATCCCAATCTGGACCTGTACCGCAGGCTGATCAAAAAGGGCTGTCAGATCGTGTTTCTCTATAATTATTATCCGGCCCTCACCGACTGCCTCTTTATCAAAGACGATAACTATTCGGGGAGCGCCCTCTTAGTCCGCCATCTGGCCGCTCAGGGCCATACGGCTATCGGCGGTATCTTTAAGTCTGATGATATGCAGGGAATCGAGCGGTATCAGGGCTTCACGGAAACGCTGCGCGACTTGGAGCTGCCTGTCTCCGACCACAGCATCTGCTGGTACGGCTCCCGTGATTTAGACCGGCTGCTTCACGAAAAAGATACACAGTTTTTAAAGGAAATGGTGACTGAGTCCCTTTCCTCCTGCACCGCAGTCGTCTGCTATAACGACATCATCGCCTACTATCTGGTGGATGAACTCCAGTCCGCAGGCTATCGCCTGCCCGAGGACATGGCCGTGGCCGCATTCGATCATACGTATTTCAGCAGTTCCAACATTCTGGCAGTAACCACACTCTCCCACGAGCCCCATGAGATGGGGACAAAGGCGGCGGAGGCTGTAATAAAAAAACTGAGCGGGCTTCCCGTGTCTTCACAGGAAACCCGCTGGAAACTGAACTTAAAGGAAAGTACTCAGACTGACCGGTGATGCGCCGGTCAGTGCTTCTTTTCTGCACGGTATTCTCTCGGACTGCATCCCTGCAGCTTTTTAAAGACGAAGCTGAAGTAATGGGAGTCCTTATACCCCACCGCCTTCGCTATCTCACCGGAGTTTTTGTCCGTCTGCTTTAACAGCTTTTTCGCCTTTTCAATCCGCTTCTCCGTCACGTATTCAACAAATGTTTTCTGCATGTTCTGGCTGAAGATGGCGCTTAAATAGCTGGCACTCATGCCGATATTCTCGGCCACCAGGTTAAGGGACAGCGTGTCGCAGTCGTAGTGATCGTCAATATAATCCAGTGCCTTTTTTAACATTTTCCCGCCCTGGCAGCTGTTGATCCGGTCCCGAATCCCCATCGCGGTCTCCAGCATGCCTGCAAAGTATTCGAATATCTCGCTGTCCTCGCTGCGGATCATCTGCACCGCATGCTCGATCTCTTCTAAATACTCCGCCTGATCCGCTCCGGTAGACTCCAGGAAAGCAACGACGGCAAATCGGATATTCAGGATCACATAGCTGCGGAACATCCTGGATTTTAAGGCATTCTGAATGTTGTAAAGATAGGATTCCACGAAATCGTGAATCTCCTTATCTTCTCCCCGTGACAGAAAATCGCGGATAATTTCCGGATCCATCTGCATAAAATCCACTGTGCCGATATTCTTTTCTCCCTGTCCGGCCAGACAGTCTGAAAGCGTCGTTTCCGACAGCACATGGAGCCCCGGCTTGATAAACCGGTAGGCAAAATAGTGGTTCGCATCTTTATAGCACTGAGGCAGCATACTCAAACGCTCCACCTCCGTTCCCACCGCAACGTACCATTCCAGGTGATCTTCCTCCGGCGCGCAGACCTTTTTAAAATGGGCCAGGCTGTTCTCTGTCAGCTCCTCCATCTGGGACTGCTCCGATTTAATCAGAACGCCATAGCAGTTGACATTGAAACGGAACAGAATATACTGGGGATGCCGCAGAAAATAGTGAAATACCTCCTCCTGTTTTCTGATCAGCCGCTCCCGGGACTCCCGGGATGATACCTCGGCTTTCTCATAGATGGAGAAAAGCAGGAGATTATAACAGGAGGCCGTAAGCTGCAGCGACTGGGCGGCCGCCTCCTCATAGATCTCCTTCACTGAAAGCTTCCCCTCCAGAATCTTCTCAAAGAATCTCCGAAGCGAAAACTGTTCAAATTCCTGCACCTCATCCTGGTATTGGGCCTGATAATCCTTCTGTTCCATCCCCTGCTCGATTTTTTCCTTCATCTCCAGCAGGACGCCGCGGAGAGTCGTTCTCGTAATCGGTTTCAGCAGATACTGGTCCACTCCCGCTTTGATCGCCTGGCGCGCATATTCAAAATCATCATAGCCGCTGATGATAATGATCTTTATCTTGGGAAATTCCTCTTTCACGATTTCACTCAAAGAAAGGCCGTCCATAAACGGCATCTTAATATCAGTGATCAGCAGATCCGGCTTCAGTTTCCGGATCATCGGAAGCGCCATCTCCCCATCTCCGGCCTCTCCCACCAGCTGAAAACCATACTGCTCCCACGGAATTTTATCACGAAACCCTTCTCTTATGACGCTTTCATCTTCCACCAGAAATACTTTTAACATTTGCTTCCTCTTTTCCATTCACAAGTCCGTTTCCCATCAATAAGTCCTCTTCTCCAGGGCGTCCTTCACATTTTCCTTTGTAAATACCGTTTCCGGAACAAAATACAGCTTTGCCACGGCCTCGTTGTTCTCCAGTTTTCTGATGACCGTTTCAACGTATTCGCCCTGATTGGGATTGCACTCGATGTCCGCGGTAACCAGCCCTTCATCCACCAGCTGCAGCCCGCTTTTCACCGCGTCAAAGGAGATGACCATGATGTCTCCGTCCTCTCCAGCCGTAAGCCCTGCATTCTGTATGGCCGTCAGCGCACCGAAGGTCATGTCGTCGTTTTGTGAGATCACTACATCTATATCTTTGTACCGGTGCAGCAGCGTTTCCATCTCTTCCTGTCCTTTTGCCGTCGTAAACTCCCCATCCGCCTGCTCCAGGATCAGCCAGTTATCGTGGGCTTCTGCGACTTCATTGAATCCGTTCGTGCGGCCGATCGTGGCCGTTGCTCCCTCGGTTCCCTGTAAAACCACGATGCGGATGCTCTCCTCCTGCCTGTGCTGCTTCGTCAGATACTCGTCCAGGATATTTCCGGCCATTCTCCCCTCCTTGTAAAAATCGGAGCCGATCCACGTCGTATATAATGACTGATCGCTGAGATTCACTTTACGGTCGATTAAAATGACTGGAATTCCTGCCTCCTTCGCCTCCTGCAGCACAGTCTCCCAACCGTCCTCCGTAATAGGAGAAAACACAATATAATCCACCCGCTGGGAGATAAAGCTCCGCAGTGCCTTAATCTGATTCTCCTGCTTCTGCCTCGCGTTATTGAAGATCATAAAGTATCCATTTTCTTTGGTAAGGACATTTTGAATGGAAGCCGTATTGGCAGTTCTCCACACGGATTCACTGCCTACCTGAGATACTCCCACCACGATCAGATTTTCATCGACTGTATTTTCTGTATCTTCCATCCCGTACTCTTTTACACAGCCGGACAGAATCAAAACCAGGAACAGCAGAGGAATGAAAAAAATATGTATTTTCTTTGCCGGTATTTCCATATGTACTTACCCTTTCTATGCTTTACGCAGCGGACGCTCGTATTTTCATGAGTTTTATGTTCTTATTTCGTTCGTTTATCCGGGAACGTCCTCCGGCAAACTCTCATAAATTTTAATCGCCGGTATTGTAAGTTCCACAATGGTTCCTCTTCCCTTTTCAGACTCTATTTTCATTCCGTAGCCGGCGCCGAAATACATGCGGATCCGCTCATTTACATTTGCCAGTCCAAATCCTTTTTCCGTCTCACGGCAGGGACGCTCGATTTCCCTTCGCAGCTGCTCCAAGTCTTCCTCATCCATACCGATTCCATTATCACTGACCGCCAGGTGGAGGACCTCTCCGGTTTTCTCACAGCTGATATGGATGCAGCCTCTGGAGCGCTTATATTTTATGCCGTGATAAAGGGCATTTTCAACCAATGGCTGCAGCGACAGCTTCAGAATCTGATAATCGTACAGCTCCTCGTCAATCTGGATATCATACTCCAGGATGTCCCGGTACCGTCTTTCCTGAATCTTTAAGTAACTGCTGATATGCTGCTCCTCTTCCCTGAGCGTAATAATCTCTTTCCCCTTGCTGAGCACCAGCCGGAAAAAGCTGGACAGGGACACCACCATGTTTACCGCCTCATCCGCCTTCTCATCCTCGATCAGCCAGACAATCGTATCCAGGGTATTATACAGGAAATGGGGATTGATCTGTTCCTGTAAAAGGCGCAGGTCCAGCCGCCGCATCTTCTGCTCATCCTCTTTGATCTGCCCGATCAGCGTCTGCATATTGGCCGCCATATCATTAAACCCGTTGGCCAGGATCTCTATCTCATCTTTTGAGCAGACGTCGGCCCTTGCCGATAAATCCCCCTCCGAGACCTGTCTGGTCGCATCATACAGCACTTTAATTGGCCGCAGAATACCGGTTGTAATCCGCCATGTCGCTATAACTGTCAAAACCACCAGAAACAGCACCAGGAGCCCGCACACGATAATAAAGCTCTGCATCTGCTGCTTCAAATTCCCTGTGACCACCTCCATGGCCTTCGTCTGGTAATAGATATAATACTGAATATCGTCCTGAATCAGTTCTGTCAGGATGTAGATGTTATTATCCAGCTCCTGGATATTTTCATCATACCGCCCGCCGATTCTGATGTTCTCGAAAATATCATCCACTCTCTTTTCCAGGGTGTCGATATTCCGTAAAAGGGTCTCCAGCCACACGCGGCTCTCTGTCTCCGTGGTGATATCCTTCAGCTTCGTAAACTCCGCCCGCAGCTCTCCGATTAAGGCATAGGGATCCTTTAACGTCTCGTCCTCAGAAATATTTCCAAAGTCTACATATCCCACCACAAGCTTATAGAGGCTCTCGTCCATCTCATCTTTAAAATTCAGATTATAATTATTGGCAATGGTCATATCGCTGACGATCTTATCGTACACTCTGCTGTACTGAATCATGGAAACCAGCAGAACGACCACAACAATGAAAAATGGCAGGACAATCGCCGCCGCAAGCATCAATATTTTTTTGTTGATCGAAAACCGGATCTGGCTCTTATTCGAACCATTTTGCCACAAAGCGTCACGTTTCATCTCTTTATCCCCTAAGTAAAACATTCTCTGTTCATGGGTATTATACAATGAGATCAATGCTTAAGCAATAAAAAGCATGGCGGCCTTTTGTTCAATCCGCTTTTTTCTGATTTTAATACATTTTCCCTGTATTTCAGCCGTCTGATGCCGAAAATGAAACCGGCAGCGCCATGGTAACAACAAATTCTTCCTCTGTATATTCCACATGGCTATATCCGCCATACTTCTTCACCACCCGCTTCATGTTCTTAATTCCCAGTCCGTGCTTCGATTCATCCGGCTTTGTGGTCTGTATGCTGCCATGCTTCACTCTGACCGGATTCTTTTTGGTGTTCTTTATTTCCACCCAGATCAGGTTCTTCTTTCTGGATATGGTCAAAGCGATCCGGCGTGTCATACTGCTGTCTGTTATCTCGCCGCAGGCCCTGACCGCATTTTCCAGCGGATTTTCAAAGATGGTGTAGATATCAGGAAATGCCATAAAAGAAAAGTCAGAGAACAGGATATTCGTATCAAATTGGATTTGCGCGGAATCACAGCAAAGCTGTGTCTGGCACAGGATCGACCGCAGAGCCGGTGAGGGGATAAAGGCGAACCGGTAACTGTCTTCGATATGATGAAGCATTTCGTCCGCATAGGACCGGATATCACGCTCCACAAGCTCTCCCTCCCCGCCGCCCGCTCCCTCCTGCAGCAGGTGTTTTATGCCGTCGATCTGTTTCGTATAATCGTGAGCCAGACCCTTTAACTCTTCAATAAACGCATCCTGCTGTCCGATCACCACCCGGTCAAGCTGTTCGATGCGGGACATTCTGCCTAATTCGTGCTGAAGCTGGCAGCGTTTCCGCCAATGGTTATCCCCCAGAATCACCGCCAGGTTCATGAATAAGACGCCAAGAAAAAAGAGCATGCTCAGAGAATCGGCACGGTTCCCCAGTTCTGTATTCAAACTGAGAATATTAAATACATAGTATATGATAAAAATACTGACTGCGGGAACTGTGATAATTGACAGATTTTCCGTAATCGTAAGCTCCATGTCCTCCTTCCTCTGTTTCAGCCAATGGAAATAGCGGGCAGCCAGAAGGATAATACAGAACAGACCGGTGCTGCAGAGGTCAAAGCCTGCATTTTTAATGGTATCATCTATGGCGGCAATCATATTAACCCTGACCATGGATGCGTAAATCAAAACAGGGATGCTTTCACAGATTAAAAACAGAAGAACCTCAAAGAAGGAACAGAGAATCCTCGCGGCGATACTGCCCTTAAAGAGCATCAGGTTAAAGATCAGACTGCATAGAAGGGCCGTCATCGTATTCAGCTCCGGTATGTACAGTAAATTTATGAAATACTGAACTGTAGACAGGCCTGACAGCAGTCCCCAGGAGACCAGCCGGCGTTTCTCCCATCTAAGTGTGAAGAACTGCATGGTGAACCAGAAAAGCAAAACAAAATCCAGAATACATTTGCCATAGGCCAAAATCGTGTCAAGCATACTCATACCACCTTTGTATCTGCGTTGTGCTTCAGATATCTGAATTACGAAGCAGCGTTTTCATAAATGAATCCCGGAAATGGAGGCCCAACGGCGCAGCACTGTGGTCTGTAAGCAAGATTTTGCTGTCGTTGACCGTATCCACCATATCCAGATTGACGATGTAGCTTTTGTGTGAATACGCAAATTTGTCGGACGGCAGGCTGTCCATGAGCTCGCGGAGACTCTGCCAGGTGCCGATCTGCGCTCCATCCTGGCACACGATATGCCGTTTGCGGAGTTTCGAATAAATATACATGATTTTATCCGTCCGGATCAGATTGGTATGGGAGTCATTCGTAATCTTTATATAGGATACGGAGCGGTCCAGCTTATGGGCGCAGGCGATGAGGACAGCTATGATCTCCTCCTCCGTAAATGGTTTCACAATAAACCGAAACGGTTCCGCCCGGTATCCGTCTATAGACATGGATTTCAGGGCCGTTGTCAAAATGATGATCGACGTATTTCCCCGTTTTCTCAGTTCCTCGGCAATATCGATGCCGATGCTTCTGTTCCCGAACCGGATATCCAGAAACAGGATGTCATAAGGATTCATCAGATCATACAGTTTCTCGGCGGCATCCAGTTCGATGAGATCGATCTCCACGTCATATGCGAAGGAATACCGTAATATATATTTTTTCAGTTTGTCGCGAATCGGCTGTTCGTCGTCACAGATACACACTGTATACTTCTTCATGTATCAATTCTCCCCCATTTTTGTGGTATCTTTTATTATACCTTACAAACTCCGTTATGGGTAGACGCTAATTGCTTTCTGACATAAAATTGCGGATTACCAAAAATGCGGAACGGATGAACTGGTATTGCTATCCTGTTGGATCACTCAGCGTACGCTTCATACCACACCGTTTCACACAGCGGCCTTCTCTCCTCTGCGTGCCGTTCTGAGTCCAAAAAGCCTTTGCTGGGATACCCAAGGAACAACAGCGCTGTCGGCTCTAAATATTCCGGCAGGATAAATTCTTTTGTTATAACAGCAGGATCAAACAAGCCTACCATGACACTTCCAATTTCCAACTCTCTCGCTGCCAGCATCATGTGGTCACAGACAATACCTATATCCAGATCTCCGGAACACTTTTTATCATAGGGGCGGATCAATTCTCCGCGCCTGTCCCGGCAGACGATGAGTGCGCATGGAGCGCCAAAGGTTTGGTACGCTTTTTCTACCTTTACCATGTTTTCTCTTCTCCGGACAACGATGATTCTTTGCGGCTGCCTGTTGCAGGCAGTTGGGGCAACCCGTCCCGCTGACAATATCTGTTCCAGATCTTTTGACAGTATTTCTTTCTCCATAAATCCACGTGTCGTACAACGTTTTTTCGCTAAAGTTAAAAAGTCCATAATATCCTCCTTCAAAACATGAATAATACTTCATGTTTATAATCATAGCAGGGATTTCAGCAGACGTCAATAAAATGCAAATAATAATTCACATTTTATTGACCTGGGGCAGGACCCCATATATAATAAAAAAGAGGTGAGGATATGGCTGATAAGAGAATTCCCGTCCAGAGACGGTCCATAGAAAGAAAACAAAAGATTTTAAGCTCCGGCTTTAAACTTTTTTGTGAACACGGCTACTACAAAACAAATACCATCGAGATTGCAAAACACGCCGGTGTTTCAACCGGAGCCGTATACAGTTATTTTAAAGATAAGCGGGAAATATATATTGCAGCATTTGACAGCTATCTCGAAGAGATTTCGGGACGTTTATTTGAAGAACTGGAACAATCTCAGACGCTTCCATTACCGGATTTCGTGGAAAACTGGGTCACTGTATATCTCGAATTGTATGCAGCCTCTGGCCACGCGTTAGTACAGTTAAGAATAATGATATTAGAAGACGAAGAGATCAACCGTCATTTTTCAGATTTAGAAAACGAATATTTTATGAAGCTGATCCGGCTGCTGAATAAAAATGGTGTGGAACGAGCCGATCTTATGGAGAGGATTTATACCTGTTGTATTTTGATCGATGCATTGAGGCAGGAACAGTCCTCATTCTCACATATCGGCCTGAATTTTTTTATTTTTAAGGAACAGGTTACCAGTACAATCCTTCAATTATTGTCCGGCTGAATTGCCTTGTAGTCCGCAGGAAATACCGGGAGAACGCCGGAAATACTATACTGGAATATAAAAAACGAGCTATTAACAAATAAGTTAAGGTTTTATACAGCGTGGAGAGGGGTATTTATGTCGTCAGTAAAAACGGGTAAGAAAACAAACAGGAGCAGTGATTCCATGTTGTTGCCGCATATCATCGATGTTTATGTGTTTTTGATTCTGTGCTGTTTTCCCCTTTTTGTTGTGAATCAGTATTATGAACTATTGAAGGTAAAATATTATTTTTATATCGGGTCAGTAATTTTTCTGCTGACAGCTGCATTAATCGCCGGTACTATCGGGCAGAGCAGGCTGAAAACGTATTTTGCATTTTTTAAATGGAAGGATTTTATAAAGACGTTTTCCACCATTGATACCGCACTTTTGGTCTTTCTGCTCATCGCAGGCATCTCAACGATCCGTTCCGATTACGTGTATGAATCTTTTTGGGGAAATGAGGGGCGTTTTTCTGGACTCTTCCTACTCAGTCTATATGGGGCAGCATACTTTTGTGTAACAAGATTGGGGAATTTTAAAAGATGGTACCTTGATGCATTTTTAGCCGCAAATTTACTCGTTTGTATATTTGGTATTACGGATTACTTTCAGTTGGATCTCCTGCACTTTAAAGTGGGAATGGTGGAAAACGAAAAGTTTATGTTTACCTCAACAATCGGTAATATTAATACGTATACTGCGTTGGTCGGAATGGTAACGGCGGTGTCGGCCGTATTGTTTGCAGCAGAAGGCAGATGGAAAAAGAAGTGTCTGTACTTTGTCAGTCTCATTATCAGCATCTTTGCATTGGTCATGGGGATCAGCGATAATGCCTACCTGTCACTGGCCGCGTTGTTCGGCTTTCTTCCGCTTTATCTGTTTCAGAACAAGAAGGGTGTCAAAGCCTATTTATTAATCATCACTTCATTTTTCTCGGTGATCCAATGCATTGACTGGATTAATACCGGGCTGGGAACCAGCGTGCCGGAGATCGACAGCGCGTTTCAGATCATATCCCAAAGCGATGGCCTTCTCTTTCTCATATTACTTCTCTGGATTCTCTGCGCCTTCGTTTACGGACCAGATTTTGTAAATGCCCACAAGAAAAACATGCCTGCCTCTATGCAGACTCATATTTTCAGTAAAAATGAATATAAGCCGACAGGCTGCAGAGGCTTGCAAAGAACCTGGATGGCACTTCTGGTACTTTGCATTCTGGGTGTCGGATACGCACTCGTTGACGTTAATTTCCAAGGAAACGCAGAACGGTATGGAGCTCTTGGCAGTTATCTGCTGTTTAATGATGACTGGGGGACTCACAGGGGTTACATATGGCGCAATGCCATGGAATGCTTTAACCAGTTTCCATTGAGGAAAAAAATCATTGGCTTCGGCCCTGATACTTTTGGAATTGTGTTATTAAATAAGACAAAAGGAAACATTTACGGTCAGACATTTGATAACGCGCATAATGAGTATTTGCATTATCTCGTCACAGTAGGATTTGCCGGATTAATTGCGTACCTTGCCTTTTTGATTTCTTTTGCAGTGAGAGTCATTCGCAGAGCCAACAAAAACCAGTATGTCACAGCGGCTTTTTTTGCAGTGCTCTGTTACTCGGCGCAGGCATTTGTAAACCTGAATCTGCCAATTGCTACACCGATTATGTGGATGCTTCTCATGCTAGGCGAGCTTGGTATACGGGAAAATAAGGATTATAATCTCTGCAAACCGGTCTGAATCACCGGTCTGCAGAGTATACGTCGTTTTTTGTCGAATTACTGTATGCTCCTTTAAAACTTTTTTAGAGTTATAATCTAACTATAAAAAAGTTTTAAAAGGAGATTTCTAATGCGTGACTTATCAGTATATTTTTGCAAAAAATGCGGGTTTTATTCTTATTATCCTTTAGCCAAATATGCGGTCTGTCCGAGATGTGATCTTGATATGGCACTGCTGCCAATAGAATATAAAGAATTCATCAATTTAAACTGTTATGAACGCGATGAATTACTTGCTGATCAAATGATTGCTTCATCCTCTTCCGTTGTCCGACGAATCATTGCTCCGCATAAGATAAATAACACTCGCGAAATCATTGCTATTCTCACTTATAAAATCGACGAATTAAATACTGAAAATGTAAAATTACAGGGAACCGTAGACTGGATGCATCAATTCATCTGGCAGTTATTAAAAAGCAGTAAAAATATAACTCCGCCCTAGTTCTCGGCGCAAAGATAAGAAACCAATATAGAAATAAATGCGGCATTATTCGGTTTCTTTCTCAAAGGGGTATAGGCAATATGCTCGAGCAGTGACCGGTCACCTTTATTCCATATCAATGCAACCAGCGTTCTGATATTTCTCTCTACGCATTGTACTGATGTATGGTATTTCTTTGCTACCTCTGGATATAACCATTTCGATATTAATTGTAACTTATCTCCATCTTCTATGGATAACTGTACTGCATATATTACATAGTAAAATCCTGTATATGATCGATTCGCTCCAAGCCGTAGCAAAAGATTTTCTATCTCTCTTTCTCTCATGGCTTTTCTCCTCTCCCTATCACCTTCAATCATACTATGGAAATTTATGGCAAATCAATCGATATATCTCGACTTTTTTCGACGTATATATAAACGTTGAGAGTTTTTATTTATAACGCCTGATGAAGGAATATCAAAAACATCAATATTTAAATGAAAAAGGGATACCGTCTTAAACAGCATCCCTGTAAAATATATCTCCCCGTTTCACGGTTTGAGGCAGCAGAATCCTTTCCGGCAGATGAGCGTCCCATATCCTTTTATTGTTTGTGGCAGGATCACTTATCGTACCGACATCATTTTGTCGTTTTAAATTTATTTTACGTTAGCCGCATTAGAGCTTTCCAGACGATTCAGGAAGCTATTAATGCTAAGTGTTCTTTTCCCCTCCTCATACATGCGCATTATGCTTTTTTCAAAAATCGATTGATTGTACTGTATAAAACTTTCATATCCAGAGGCTTTGCGATATGCGCATCCATTCCTGCTCGCTTGCATTCCTCTTTATCCTCGACAAATGCATTGGCCGTCATGGCAAGGATTGGTATATGAAGTGCATCCGGACGGTCCAGGCATCGAATTTGTCTTGTAGCCTCATAACCATCCATAACCGGCATATGTACGTCCATCAGGATTAAATCATAGTATTCGGGTTCTGAACATGAAAATAGTTCAAGCGCTTTTTTTCCATTTTCAGCAGTCTCTATCACAGCGCCTGTCATTCCAATCAGTTCCACTGCAATCTCCATATTGATTTCATTATCTTCTGCCAGAAGGAAATGTTTGCCGGTGAAATCAAACTTCACTTGACTGTCCGTCTGATTGGATGTTATACCATCAGATAAACTTTCCTGTTTCAGCATTGCACCCTGCCTGTCTTCCCTGTCTATTCCAAAGGGAAGTTCCACCACAAACGTACTCCCACTTCCAACCTGGCTGTCAACCCAAATCCTGCCCCCCATCAGTTCCGTAAATCGTTTAACAATGGCAAGCCCCAGTCCTGTTCCGCCATACTTCTTAGTTACATCGGAATTTTCCTGTTCAAAGGATTCAAACACCTTTTCCAGATTTTCCTCTGCAATGCCGCAGCCTGTATCTGTGACCTCAAACTTCATGCTGATTTCACGGTCCTTCTCAAGGACTTTAGAAATCCGCAGCCTGACAGTCCCACCTGACGGAGTGAACTTCATGGCATTTGACAAAAGATTGTTCAAAATCTGATTCAGCCGCAGCGAATCCCCAATCAGGCTGCCGCCAATCTCATCTTCCAGGATTGTCTCATAATTAATCTCCCGAATCTCCGCCTGGCTGTAATAACTGGTACTGAGCTCCTCCAGCAGATCCTTTAGGTAAAATGACTCTCTTTTAATTTCAATCTTTCCACTCTCTATCTTCGACATATCAAGGACATCGTTTATCAGAGACAGGAGATGCTGGGTGGATAACGCCTGCTTTCGCAGATATTCTTCCGCTTTGTCAGGATGATTTATATTCTGTCTGGCAATGGTATTCATACCTACAATTCCATTCATGGGCGTCCTTATTTCATGGCTCATGCGGCTTAAAAATTCACTTTTGGCATGGCTCGCCTCTTCTGCCTTTCTGCGGGCCTCTTCTGCCGCAACATTTGCCTCCTGCATCCGTTTTTCGTTTCGGCTTATGCTTATATAGTAGAAAACAAAAACTACCGACAGCAGCGTCAGTATAAATGCCATCATGCCAATGGAATTTCTATTAAGGGTACCAATTAAATCGCTGATGGTGGAATCCACCACTTCATACGGAATAATGGTCAGCAGATACCAGTCTGTCCCCTGAATCGGAGCATAATACATATACTGCTTTTCACCATCAATTTCATAGGCTGACAGCCCGGAACTTCCATTTTTCAAATCTTCCCGGACAGTCTCCAAGGAATATCCCTGCTGGAACTCTGCATATTTGTGCAGTTTCGAAAAAATATTAGAGCTTTGAGTAAGCCTGCTGTTATAGCTGTTATTGATGATGAATTTCCCTAACCGGTCTATCATACTGGAGTAAGTCTTTGCATCAACTCTTTTCAGAGAAAGCTGGCTGTTTATAGCGTTTACATCAATTCCAGCCAATACGGCTACCATTGTATGGTTCTCAAAAGAAAATGGAGTAACCGAATCACCCATCAGAATAATATCTTCTCCCATTATTGTCTCATTATAGGAAAGCAGATTCTTCTCTCCCTGAAGCAGCTGGCCGAGAAAGCTGATCTTGGAAGCTCCCGGAAACACGCCGTCTGCACAGTAGTACCTTCCCTCATCATCTACCAGTGCAAAAAAATTAAAATCATTGTGTTTCTGTGCTTGCTCTAAATATAACTTCAGGGATTCCCAATCTTTCAGGTCCTCTTTTTTCATTGATGACACCGAAATCCTAAGCTGTGAAAACTGGCTGTTAATACTGGTATGAAAATGCCCAATAGTCTGTGTTGTCAGTTCTCTTAAATAGAGCGTGTCCATCTCTATGCCGGCCTTCTGTGAGGCTTTGGAGGATGCCTGTATCAGCCAGATGAAACAAAAGGTACAGGTTGCTGCCATAATAATGAAAAATGAAACCACATACCAGATGTATTTACGTTTCCCACTTATCGTTTCACTCATGTTCTTCTCCTGAGATAATAATGCGCCCTTCCAAACCTGCTCTGATGGGTTCACTACTATGATTCTTAAAGTATTTCCTTAAAGCTTCAGCGTATGTAGCGTCCATTTCTTTCAACATTTCTACGTTCTTTGCCTTTTGTGTAGTGTCACTGTAAAGATTTAACATGGTATATCCATCCCCATTATTATCCAGGTATCCATTGCTTCCTGCCATATAGTCTGTGATTGCCAGAGTATACCAGGTATCGTCTTCCAGTTCAGAACCATCAGGCAAACTTACAGAAAGAAGCGCAGCTGGTTTCTCCCCCTCAAGCGGACGATAAGAATAGCACAGGCCGGAAACCTGCAGAAAACGTCCTGCGGGCATTGCCCCATCTCTGACCGTCTGTGAGATACCATTCTGAAGCATTTCTTCAATCACTGTCCCCTTTGCTTTGACGACAATTAGTTTATTGGGATAAGGGCATACTGCATCTAAATCCTCACCCCGGACGTCCCCCTCATATAAACTGGCCCGTATCCCTCCCCCATTGATGACTGCAATATCGGAGCCGCAGTATTCCTTTACAGCATCAGCAACCAGATTGCCGATGGCAGTTTCTTCTCTTCTAGTGTTGTAATTTTCGTAGATAAGGTCTTCCTCCACACTTCCGACAACGGACTGGTCATAGTCTACCTCTGAGGAACCATTCCTGCAGTAATCATCCACCAAAGCCAGTGCGTCCCCTATGTCAGATTTACAATCCAGAACAAGCGACATGTTTTTTCCAAAAAAGCGAATGATATTGGACGGCATCTGTAAATCATAGATGTATCCCTGCTCAACGCAGTCTGCTATTCCTTCCGGCACCACGGCCTGCGAGAACTTATAATCAACCAGATATGAATAAAGGGCTGCAGTATCTTCCATCCATGCTTCCTGTCCTTCAGGCGTAGACAATAAATTCAGGATACGGATACATGCCTCCAGCCTGCTTTTATCATTTTCAAGGGCACGGTTGATTCCGATATACCCGTCAGGTCTTGAAATCACCCATGGCGCATTTTCCTCATCACTTAAGTAGGGAAGCATGATAAATTCATATTGGCTGCCTGCACTGTTTAACTTTGTAAACATCTGTACATTGCCATAGGACAGCATCAGTGTTCCGTCCAGCATTCTGGTTTCACAGGGCATTGCATTCTTTGTCTTTAATGACAATGTACCTGCCGTCAGATACCCTTCACTGACCCACCCCTCTAATAAACCCAGTTTGTCATCCCATATACCGGAAAAACCTGCTGTTCCTGCATTAAAATCGGACATCCATTTTATCCCCTCTGCCGTCCCCAGAAAATCCGGCACCTGGGTACCGATGATATAGGTTCCAACAGAATCCGATGAGACCGTGGTAAGGCCAAACATGGCTTTATCCTCCCCGATGCCTTTACCCTGTTCCTTTCCAGCCTTTAAGATATCACTCAATTCCGTATTGGTAGTTGGAATCTGTTTACCAAGCTCTTCGGTCAGGGTCCTGTTTAAAATATATCCCTCGTATTGTCCGGGAAGCGGAATGTAGCGTGTCTGCCCTTCAATCATGACTGGACTGCTTACACTGCCCTGATAGACGGTAGCCAGAGTCTCCGCACTTAAATCCATGACGTAATCTCCGACCTCCCCGGTTGGAAGGGTCGTAACCACAAGGTCCGTTCCATGCCCATTCCGGAGACGCCGTTCGCTGTCTCCATTCATGGCAGCGGTTGTCGTCATCTCTACGTTTAAATCAATATCCGGATATTCTGTCTCCACCAGCTGCTCAAAATGTTCCAGATTCATAGGATACATCATTGATATTTCCATTATCCGGTTCCCGTTTTCTTCTGACGCAGGCGGCTGGGAATGGCACCCCATGGCAATAAAAGCCGTGTTCAGGCAGATTGCTGTTAATAAAAATCTACGGTATCTCATATTGAATCCCCCCAATTACTTTCTATAAGTCAACATATGTTCTAACGTTCACTCCTGATGTAACGATTTCAACAGCAGATTTATGTCTATTTCATTTTTTCAAACGTCCAGATACATTCCATCTATCATATTTCCCATATTCAGCCATGAAAATATTTCCAGTTTTTTTCTGAATCTACGCTGCCGCCTTGTCCAATATAATCGGCTATGGCCTCCATAAGGTTCCCATCTGCTTCCACTTCCTGACGGATATCCAATATATATTGATTGGTGGAATCTCTTAGTCTCTGAAAGCAGTCACTGATTGTCAAATCTGTGATATATTTAGAAGCGGTGATTAAAACAACGCTTAAACATATTACCAGGCATAAAGTCATTATGATATACCTGCCGAATCGCATCGTTTTCATTTTCATGGCCCCTTATTCGTATGTATCTTAAAAAGCTAAGATATCTGCACCGTCATAACATTTCTGCCTCATGTTTAAGACTTATCCTCAGAAAGATATGAGCTCAATAACTGTCTCTGTGGCAACTTCCTCTTCCGCCTTAATCTGAATCAGGAATATTCACCCTCCGGCAGATCAAAATAATGAATTCTGAGCAAGAGCATATTGATCCAAAATTTCAAGCATCTGACTAATTTGGAATGGTTTTGACAAATTTTCCAATATCATGCATGGAAGATGATTCAGTAATCAACCGTATCTTATGGGCATCCAGTTGATACTCCTGATAATTTCTGGCCACCTCCTCCAGAAGTATTTTAGTGAACATCCGGATTCTCCTGATATGCAGCCCCGACTCCAGGCTGCGGCGGTAGCGGCCCGACTCTATAATATTCTTCACACGACTTTTTACTACGTCTGGTTCAAAGGGCTTAGCAATAATATCCATTGCACCTAGTTCTAATACCTTAACCCTGTTATCCATACTGTCCTCCGCAGTGATGACTATGACTGGCTCGTGGAAAATAAGGTTCTCCTGCCGCATTTCTTGCAAAACTTCATAACCGTCTTTTTCCGGCATAAAAAGATCTAAAAGGACCACGGTAATCGATTCTCTATATTGCCGCATCATCATCAGAGCCTGTTCCCCATTTTCTGCTTCAAGAAGGTTATATTCACCTTCAAAAAGGCCACGCAGTATTGCACAATAAATCTCAGAGTTATCCGCAATTAGTATTGTTTCCTGGTTTGCCATAGCATACTCCTTTTCAAACCGAACGGTTTTTCTCACAAGCAATCTATTTAGTCATTTATTATGATGTAAAGCTGTATTTTTTACCGTTTCTACTTCACTTATATGCTTTTTACTATATCAGGCTATTAATTATTTTTGAAACACTTATGGACAGTGTTTATAAAAAGTATACCACAAAATTATGTCAGAAACAACTGCATACAAAATACTCTTATAAATGTATACACACCTTTCCTTTTATATGAAAAAAGAGACAGTCTCAATGGGCACAGCCCATATAAACTCTCTCTTTTACTTTTTGACAAGAAGCTTTACGAATCTTTAGACTTAAAAGCAATCGCACCTGACAAGGTAATGCTCAGCCCAAACTTATTAAAATAAAATAGTATAAGCACTAGCAGATTTCACTGCATCAGAATTTAATTTTCATTTAAGCATAGTTTTATTTTTTCGTTAAAAATTAGTATCTGTCTAATAAATCGTATATTCATAACATTTGGTGCTATTTAAAATGATAAATAGGAAAGTAAACTTTTATACCCCCAAAAAAGTAACTATTAACACTTTTTGTAGAAGAATGAATATGTATCATTTTATAATCTTGTCCATTTTCTACCTACTACTAATTTACCTTCCAGCGCCGAAAGCCCTTCCACTGCCCTTAAGGCTCACATCTCTTTTACGAACTGCCATATCTATATGTTTCGCTATTTCTACTGAAGCCACAAGATCAACTCATCAATCAAATACTTTTCTCGTTGTTATATGCACTTTTTTCTTACGATACCACAAGTGTCATCCATATCACTGCTTACACCTCGTCAATCGCCTTCCCAATATCATCCCTCATATACTTATTCCCAAATTCAATCCACTCCGTCGCCCTATACGCATTCTCCCGCGCCAGCTTTAAATTCTCCCCCTTTGCCGTCACGCCCAGCACACGTCCGCCATTGGTCACGATTCTGCCATCGTCGTCGAACTTCGTTCCGGCGTGGAACACGTAGTATCCGTCATGATCCTTAAAATTCTCGAATCCGCTGATCGGATATCCTTTTTCATATGCTTCCGGATACCCGTCGGAAGCCAGCACAACGCAGACCGCCGCGTTATCCTCAAACTCCAGCTGAATCTGATCCAGCGTGCCGTCCACACAGGCCTCAAACACTTCCACGATATCATTCTTCATACGAGGC
>NZ_JBKVCZ010000121.1:0-19193 GCF_046966825.1 Hungatella sp.
CAGTCAGTCAGTTCCATGGCGCTGGTGCTCCTCGCAACCGGATTTTCCGGTGTGGGACTGAAGGCGGTCTTCGGGCAGCAGGGCAGCTCTCCGCAGGTTCCGAGCCTGGAGCATACGCCGATTCTTTCGTCGATTCCGGTGGTGGGAGGATTTTTATCCGATTTGTCCCCCTTCGTGTATATCGCGTTTCTGGCGCTGATTCTGATTCACTGTATGTTTAAATACACCCCCCTCGGACTTCGGATCATCACCGTGGGTGAGAACCCGAAAGCAGCCGAGACGGCCGGCTTATCCGTTCACAAGATCCGGTATTTCTCCGTGATCCTGTCCGGTGTGCTGGGCGGGCTGGGAGGCGCATTTCTCTCACTCGGACAGATGAATTTATTCCAGGAGGGAATGGTGGCAGGCCGTGGTTATCTGGCTCTGGGAGCCGTTACCATGGGACGCTGGTCGCCGATCGGGGCCTTTGCCTCGTCCATGTTCTTCGGACTGTTCAGCGCGATTCAGCTTTACGTGCAGACAATTCCGGGAAATCCGGTGCCCAGTGAGTTTATCCAGATGATTCCGTATCTGGCCAGCCTTTTGGTTCTTGCCGTCAGCTTAAAGAAGAACAGCAGTGCGGTGGGAATCGCCGCCAGCGGCAAGCCATACACCAAGTTTGTCCAGCAGCGGTAGCAGGAGTATTTATCAAAAAGACAAGGAGAACATGTTAAAATGTCACAAAAACCCAATATCATATTTATACAGAATGACCATCAGGCATATTACCATTGGGAATGGGAAAACGGTCCGGTACCAATGCGTCCGAACTTCATGAAGCTGGCAGCCGAGGGCGCCTGTTTCACTCATTCCTACTGTGCGACACCGCTGTGCGGCCCGACTAGGCGTACCATGCTGACCGGCCTGTTTGCCCATACCCACAAGCAGTATCACAACTATACGGACCCGCCGTACGATCACGAGGTTTATCTCGATACGCTGGCGGAAGCGGGATACGACAATTACTATTTCGGCAAATGGCATGCAGGTCCGGGCGCGGCGAATGAACATCACTGCAGAGGATTCTCCAGAACCGATTACAGCAACCCTTATATTCAGCCGGAGTATAAGGAATATTTAAAGCGGTACAACTTACCGCAGGCGCTCCATCATATTGACCGTTACTTCGATATTCCTGAGATCAGCAGCCGCGGTGACTGGGCGGAATGTGCAGATGATGTGGATTACCAGTGCAAGGCCAACTGGTGCGGCGAGCACGCGGTGGGAAGCACACTCACTCCAAAGGAAACCCACGAGTCTTTCTTCCTGGCCACGCTGGCCTGCGAGCAGCTGGAAAAGCTGGCAAAGTCGGAGAGTGACCAGCCCTTTTCCTTACGAGTGGATTTCTGGGGACCTCACCAGCCTCATTTCCCGACGCAGGAATTCCTCGATCTGTATCCGAAGGAAGATTTCGTTCTGCCGGAGTACGGCAGCTACCGGAACCGCCTTCAGGGAAAACCGGGCGCTTATTACAGGGAGAGAAGTTCACCATTCGGAAAAGATGACCAGTTAATCATTCCAAGCGCCGTAAACTGGGATGAATGGACGGAGATTATCCGACATGCGTTTGCACACATCACCATGCTGGATGCGGCAGGCGGAATGATCGTCGACAAGTTAAAGGAGCTGGGCCTGGATAAGAATACGATGATTATCTGGACAACGGATCACGGCGATGCGCTGGCCAGCCAGGGCGGCCACTTTGACAAGGGCTCCTATATGTCCGAGGAAGTCATGAGAATTCCCTGTGCGGTCAAATGGGACGGTGTGATTCCGGCAGGCCAGGTTCGGGATGAACTGATCAGCACCATCGATTATCCGGTTACAATTCTCGACGCGGCAGGAACCGCCTTTACAAAGAATAAAGTCCACGGCAGAAGCCTTCTGCCTCTGCTTACCGGAAAGACGGACCAGTGGGATGACGACCTGATGGCAGAGACCTTTGGCCACGGGTACGGAGAAGATATCAACAGCAGAATGCTGGTTCACGGCGATTACAAGCTCATCGCCAATAAGGAAAGCATTGCGGAACTCTACAATCTGAGGACAGACCCGTTCGAGTTACATAATCTGTATGAAGATCCGGCCTTTGCCGATGTGAGGGCCGATTTGGAAAACAGGCTCCGCGTATGGCAGAAACGGACCGATGATCCGGTGGAGGTACTGTAGAAATGGATGAAAAAATCACGCAGATGCTGATTGAAGAGGCGGCGGAGGCCAGAAAACAGTCCTTCTCCCCCGGCGTTCCGGAGACACTGTATGGCGGAAGGGAGCGAAGAATCATGAGAATGTATGATATTATTATGAAGAAACGGGATGGAGGAGTCCTGACCGACGAGGAGATTGGGTACTTCGTAAATGGGTATACAGAGGGAGAGATACCGGATTACCAGGCCTCCGCCCTGCTGATGGCCATCTATTTTCAGGGGATGAACGAGCATGAGACCGCTTATTTGACGGGCTGCATGGCGGCATCCGGCGATGAGATCGATCTGTCGCCCATTCCCGGAATCAAGGTGGATAAACACTCCACCGGCGGCGTGGGAGACAAGACCACCATGGTGATCGGGCCTGTGGCGGCTGCCTGCGGCGTTCCTGTGGCGAAGCTTTCCGGCAGAGGGCTGGGACACACGGGCGGTACTCTGGATAAGCTGGAGGCCATACCGGGCCTCACAACGTCTCTGGACCAGTCGAAATTCTTCGATATGGTGAAAGAGATCGGTATCGCCGTGGCCGGACAGACGGGGAATCTGGCGCCGGCGGATAAGAAGCTGTATGCGCTCCGGGACGTAACTGCCACGGTGGATAATATTTCCCTGATCGCGGCCAGCATCATGTCCAAGAAGATCGCTTCCGGTTCCGACCGCATTCTTCTGGATGTGAAGACGGGAAGCGGCGCATTTATGAAGACGCTGGACGATTCCATCGCGCTGGCCAGGGAGATGGTGGATATCGGCACGAACGTGGGACGGGAAGTCGTCGCTCTGGTCACCGATATGGACCGTCCTCTGGGCAGAAATATCGGTAATGCCCTGGAGGTCATGGAGGCGGTTGCCACACTGAAGGGCCATGGTCCTGAGGACTTCACGCAGATTTGTCTCGCCCTGTCGTCCAACATGCTGTATCTGGCCGGGATGGGAACCATGGAAGCGTGCACCGCCATGGCGAAAGAGGCGATTAAGTCCGGAAAGGCATTCGAAAAATTCTGCCAGATGGTAGAGGCTCAGGGCGGAGACGCTTCCTATGTGAGAAAGCCTGAGAAATTTACTGTCTCGCCGGTGGAATATGAACTGAAAGCAGAAAAAAGCGGCTATATTACCGCCATGGATACGGAGAAGATCGGGATGGCGGCCGTGGAGCTGGGGGCCGGCAGAAGAAAGAAGGAAGACTCTATCGATTACGGTGCAGGCATTATTCTGAATGCGAAGATCGGCGACCGTGTGGAAAACGGACAGACGGTCGCCACACTGTATACCTCGGCGGTCAGCCTCTTATCGGGAGCCATCAGCTTGTTAAAAGAGGCGGTCGTGATCGGAAAAGAGCAGCCGGAAGCGGAAAAACTGATCTATGCGAGAATTACGAAAGACGGCGTGGAACGATATTAGAGAGAGAGGATAGAATAACTATGACATATGCTGAGATGCTTCATTGTGTGGACCATACCCTGTTAAAGGCCTGCGCTTCATGGGAGGAGATTTGCAGACTGTGTGACGAGGCGGTCGAATACCAGACGGCATCCGTCTGCGTGCCGCCCTGCTATATCAAGAGAATCCGTGAGACGTATCCCGACCTGACGATCTGTACGGTTGTAGGCTTCCCTCTGGGATACAGCGTGACGGCGGCCAAGGTCTGTGAAGTGAGAGAGGCTCTGGCGGACGGCGCGGATGAGATCGATATGGTGATCAATTTGACCGACGTAAAGAACGGAGAGTATCAGAAGGTTGAGGACGAGATCAGAGCCTTGAAGGAGGCCACAGGCGACCGTATTTTAAAGGTTATCATCGAGACGTGTTATCTCACGGAGGAAGAAAAGACTGCCATGTGCCGCGCGGTGACCAATGCAGGGGCGGATTTTATCAAAACCTCCACCGGATTCGGAACCGCAGGCGCCCTGCTCTCCGATATCGGGCTGTTTCAGGCAAATATCGGGGAGAACGTTAAAATCAAGGCCGCCAGCGGCGTCAGAACGCTGGAAGACTTAAAGAATTATGTGGAAGCGGGCTGCAGCCGCGTAGGCGCCAGCAGTGTGGTAAAGCAGGTGGCAGAGCTTCAGAAGTAAAAAGTGGATCGGTGGTTCCTGTAAGAAAGTCCGGACCTGGCGAACGCGCCTGTATTTGGCGCGAACGAAGGGGCCGGACTTTTCTGCGGCTCACCATTTTCCTCTGTTATAAAACGGAAGTATAACCTGAATTTATAATACACATTACTTTTATGTAGTTGACAAATAGAAGCAAGGTTGTTATCATTAAAATTACTATACAAAAAGGCGGGGATATGAATGGAAAGAATCGTATTATCGTTGCTGGTTGACAATACTTCCGGTGTTTTGAGCCGTGTGGCAGGGCTGTTCAGCCGCCGTGGCTACAACATTGAAAGCCTTACCGTGGGTGTCACCGCGGATGAGAGATATTCCAGAATGACAGTGGTTTCCATCGGAGACCAGGAAATTTTGGACCAGATCGAGAAACAGCTTCGCAAGCTGGAGGATGTGCGCGACATTAAGGAATTGAAGCCGGGTCATTCCGTATACAGGGAGCTGATCTTAGTCAAGGTCCGGGCCAATGCCAGTGAAAGGCAGGCGGTCAGCGCTATCGCGGATATTTTCCGTGCCACCATCGTCGATGTCGGTAAAGATTCTCTGACAGTTATGCTGACGGGCGACCAGTCAAAGCTGGACGCGCTCATCAATCTGTTGGAAGACTATGAGATACTGGAGCTGGCGAGAACCGGTCTTACGGGACTCTCAAGAGGGTCTGATGACGTCCGTTACTTACCATAGTTTTATGAAGTTAGCTAGAGGTATTGCCAAAGGCGGACAGAGAGTCGTCGGCATAGTTCCTTTAACAATAATAATATGAATACATATATGAGGAGGAAATAAAAAGATGGCAAAGATTTATTATCAGGAAGACTGTAACTTATCCTTATTAGAGGGAAAGACCATTGCAGTCATCGGATACGGCAGCCAGGGACATGCACACGCATTGAATTTAAAGGAATCCGGCTGTGACGTAATCGTAGGACTTTATGAGGGCAGCAAGTCATGGGCAAAGGCAGAGGCACAGGGCTTAACCGTTTATACAGCAGCAGAGGCAGCAAAGAAAGCCGATATCATCATGATCTTAATCAACGATGAGAAGCAGGCAGCCATGTACAAGGAATCTGTAGAACCGAATCTGGAAGAGGGCAACATGCTGATGTTTGCACACGGCTTCGCGATCCATTTCGGACAGATCGTACCTCCAAAGAATGTAGATGTTACCATGATCGCTCCGAAGGCACCTGGCCACACAGTAAGAAATGAGTATGTGGTTGGCAGAGGAACACCGTGTCTCGTAGCGGTTCATCAGGATTATACAGGCAAGGCAAAAGATATGGCACTGGCTTACGCGCTGGCATTAGGCGGAGCAAGAGCAGGCGTTTTAGAGACAACCTTCAAGGTAGAGACAGAGACAGACCTTTTCGGCGAGCAGGCTGTATTATGCGGCGGTGTATGTGCACTGATGAAGGCTGGCTTCGAGACTCTGGTAGAGGCTGGATATGCGCCTGAGAACGCTTATTTCGAGTGTATCCATGAGATGAAGCTGATCGTTGACTTAATCTTCGAGAGCGGATTCGCCGGAATGAGATACTCCATCTCCAATACGGCTGAGTACGGCGATTACATCACCGGACCGAAGATCGTAACAGACGAGACTAAGAAGGCGATGAAGCAGATCCTGACAGATATCCAGGATGGCTCCTTTGCAAAGGACTGGCTGCTTGAGAACCAGGTGGGCTGTTCTCACTTCAACGCGATGAGAAGAAAAGAAGCGGAGCATCCGGCGGAGAAGGTTGGTGCTGAACTGAGAAAGCTTTACAGCTGGAATGACGGCGGCAAGCTGATCGATAACTAATTAGAATACGCGGGAGATGGAAGGTAACTGCCATCTTCCGCCTTTTTTTATTTCACAGGAAAGTTCCTCCTATGAAATAAAAACCCTCCGGGGGATGCGCACTCCGCGCTAAAGAAATATGGCCGCTGAAGCGACCGCGCTCCGGCGCAAGAGTCCGGCTCGCCGGACTCTCTTGTATGGCGAATCGTAAGTATGTCTAAGGAGGCTGTGTGATGAAACATTTGGGAACGAAGAGAGTAGAGACAGAGAGGCTGATATTAAGACGGTTTACAATGGATGACGCGGATGCAATGTTCCGTAACTGGGCCAATGACCCGGAGGTAACGAAGTATCTGACATGGCCGGCTCACCCATCGGTTGAGGTTTCAAGAATGGTGCTGGAAAGCTGGGTGTCCCAATATGATGACAACGCAGTTTACCAGTGGGCGATTGTGCCCAGGGACATCGGTGAGCCGGTCGGAAGCATCGGCGCAGTCCATGGCAGAGATGAGATCGCAATGGTGCACATCGGCTACTGCATCGGGAAAAAATGGTGGCAGCAGGGGATCACATCGGAGGCGCTGGCCGCCCTGATCCGTTTTTTCTTCGAGGAAGCCGGAATGAACCGGGTAGAGTCCCGCCACGATCCTCATAATCCCAATTCGGGCCGCGTGATGAAAAAGTGCGGAATGAAGTATGAAGGGACTATGAGGCAGGCAGATATCAATAACCAGGGAATCTGTGATTTCTCTGAATACGGGATTCTGGCCGAAGACTATTTCGGCGGAAAGCAGGCAGAGAAATAGAGCGAACCACAGACAGTACGAGGGAATGGGGCCGGGCTATGCTTCTATCACAGAGATCCGTTCTCTGATATGGCTTCCGTTTATGGCCTCTTCGATCATGGCGGAAGCATAGTCCACGTAGCTGATCACACTTTCCCCCTTCGCATTCAGGAAGAGTTCTTCCCCGCCAAACAGATATTTTCCAGTCTCCCCGCCGTCCGCGCGGAAGTCACAGGCAGGACTCAAATAGGTCCATCTGACATCCTCGCGTTTCAGGAGTTCATCGAGGGCCTGCCCCATGCTGCCCGCCAGAGGTACGAAGGCCTCGGGAAAGTCGGGTCCATCCATGACTTGCGCCGTATGATCGGGGTTGACGTAGAGGCTACCGGCTCCGCCGACGACCAGCAGGCGGGTCCCGGTTCCGCTCAAAAGATCACATAGATGCTTTAAGGACGAGCTGTGCTGCGGCAGTGTTTCCGGAGTCCATGCACCGAAGGCGTCAATAACCGCGTCGAAGCCCGCCAGATCTTCCGGAACCAGGGAGAATAAGTCCTTCTTGATAACGTTTTGGGCCGAGCTTCTGTTTTCCTCGCGGACAACTGCGGTGACCTCGATCCCGCGTTCCACCGCTTTTTCAACAATCAGCCTTCCTGCTTTTCCGTTCGCACATACTACCGCCATTTTCATAGATTTCATTGATAAGATCCTCCTTAAAATGTAATTAGACTTGTTTTTTGGTGTTTATAGAATTATAATAGGGCTGTACAGCAAAAATGTAAAGTAAGCACTTTTTTGTGCTATAGGTACCTAAAAGAAACTATGAATGAGAAACCAGACAAAACAGGAAATGGAGGAAGCAATGGAAAAGATATTGCCGGCATGTCCGGTTGAGACGACGCTGATGCTGATCAGCGACAGATGGAAAGTGCTGATTATCCGGGATTTGTTAGACGGTACGAAGCGTTTTGGGGAACTGAAGAAATCTATCGGTTCTATTTCCCAGAAGGTGCTGACCTCCAATCTGCGGGAGATGGAGGCGGATGGACTGGTGAACAGAAAGGTCTACGCGGAGGTGCCTCCCAGAGTGGAGTATACGCTTACGGATACAGGCTACAGTCTGAAGCCCATTCTGGACGCGATGGTTGAGTGGGGGATGGAGTATAAGAGAAAGCTGAACTGAGCATAAAAATGTGAGAAAATAGAGAAATAGAGAAATAGAGAAATAAGAACGGACCGCCTGGGACAACAGATAACTGCTGTCTCCATGCGGTCCGAATTATGCAGGCTTCGTAATATCCAGTTTTCGCGATATCCGGTTACGAGATCGGAAAACTGTCACAGAAGGATAAGAAATCCTCTAACGCTCTGGAAGTCCCCCCTGGATTATAGGCGAAGCCGATGGTACGCTTTTTGATCGGCCATTTCATGGGAATCGTGACCAGTGTCTTCTTGTCCAGCTCTTCCTGAACGAACTCCCGGATCACACAGCCGATTCCGAGGCCGATCTTGGCGAACTCGATCAGAATATCCATGGTGTTTACCTCCAGCACCTGGCCGGGGACGATCTGATGTTCGCTTAAGTACTCATCGATGTATTTTCTTGTCATGTTGTTCCGGTCCAGAAGCAGGATGTTGCCGGTCTGAAAGATATCTGTATTCCTGCCTTCCCGCAGGTATAAGTTGTCCAGATACGGTTTCGTGGATACGAAGATATCCTGAATGCTCATCACCGGGACGAAGATCAGCGGTTTTCTGCTGGACGGTTCGGCGATAAGCCCCAGATCGATGTGCTGCTGTTCCAGCATGGCGATGGTGTGGGTGGTGGACTGGCTCTCGATGGTGATCTTCACATGCGGATACTTTTCGATGAAGCCCTTTAAGTAAGGGAGCAGGATATATTTGCAGAGTGTGTTGCTTACGCCGATGCGCAGATGGCCGATATTAAAGTCCTTGATCCGCTTCAGCTCATTTTCTCCACGGCTCAGTGCCTCGAAGGCAGATTCCGTATGGTGAAAGAGCAGTTCCCCCTCGCTGGTCAGCTGAACGCCTCTGGAATTCCGGGTGAAGAGGGAGACACCTAAACTGTCTTCCAGCTTGCTGATGGATTTACTGATGGCGGGCTGACTGATGTAAAGCTCCTTGGCGGCCTTGGAGATGTTTCCTGCCTTTGCCACTTCGTAGAAAATCTTATATTGCGAAAGGTTTTGTTCCATATATGCCTCTTTTCCTGGTATCCGTTCCGGTTGGCCCTCTGCCCCGCGCTGCGCGCTCTGGTCCGTCCCCGTCCAGCCGGAACGGTATAACTGACTATTATATTAAGTATTCATATTATGTATTTCTATTATATCAATAAGTATGTTAGAATGTAAAGCAGAAAATGAGAACAGGGTTTGAAGGAGGATATAGATTATGGGAATGACAATGACCCAGAAAATTTTAGCGGCTCATGCGGGGCTTTCGGACGTGAAGGCCGGACAGTTGATTGAGGCGGATTTGGATCTTGTATTGGGGAATGATATCACCTCTCCGGTGGCTATCAACGAGATGAAAAAATTCGACACAGAGACAGTTTTCGACAAGGATAAGATCGCTCTGGTTATGGACCATTTTATCCCGAACAAGGATATTAAATCAGCGGAAAACTGCAAGTGCTGCCGCGATTTCGCATGCAGACATGAGATCAGCAATTACTTTGACGTGGGACAGATGGGAATTGAGCACGCGCTGCTTCCGGAAAAAGGACTTGTGGTAGCCGGTGATGCAGTGATCGGCGCAGACTCACATACGTGTACATACGGCGCTCTCGGTGCATTTTCCACCGGTGTGGGAAGTACGGACATGGCGGCCGGTATGGTGACGGGAAAAGCATGGTTTAAGGTACCGTCTGCGCTGAAATTCGAGCTGGTTGGCAAACCAGGCGGCTGGGTCAGCGGAAAAGACGTCATTTTACATATTATCGGTATGATCGGCGTGGATGGCGCTCTCTATAAATCCATGGAATTCACCGGCGAGGGAATTAAGAACTTAACCATGGATGACCGCTTTACCATCTGTAACATGGCCATCGAGGCGGGCGGAAAGAACGGCATTTTCCCTGTGGATGACCTGGCCGTTCAGTACATGAAGGAGCACTCCAAACGGGAGTTCACCGTTTATGAGGCCGATCCCGATGCAGAGTATGACGAGGTCTACACCATCGATTTATCGGAACTGAAGCCGACAGTGGCGTTCCCGCACCTTCCGGAGAATACAAAGACCATCGGTTCCTTCGGTGATATCACGGTGGATCAGTCGGTGATCGGTTCCTGTACCAATGGGCGGATCGACGATATGAGAATCGCTGCAAAGGTGATGAAGGGCAGAAAAGTGGCGAAAAATGTCCGCTGTATCGTGATTCCTGCGACGCAGGAGATCTACCTGCAGGCCATGAGAGAGGGACTTCTGGAGATCTTTATCGAGGCGGGAGCGATCGTGAGCACACCGACCTGCGGACCGTGTCTGGGTGGTTACATGGGAATTCTGGCTGCAGGAGAACGCTGTATCTCCACAACGAACAGGAACTTTGTAGGCCGTATGGGCCATGTAGATTCTGAAGTGTATCTGGCAAGCCCGGCGATCGCGGCGGCCAGCGCCATCACTGGAAAGATTTCAGCGCCGGAAGAACTCGGCTTATAAGGAAAAAGGAGGACAGATTAATGAAAGCGACAGGTTCCGTTTTTAAATATGGGGACAATGTGGACACGGATGTCATCATTCCGGCCAGATATTTAAATATTACAGATGGATATGAGCTTGCCAAACACTGTATGGAAGATATCGACAGGGATTTTGTGAAAAATGTAAAAAAAGGCGATATTATCGTAGCGAATAAGAATTTTGGTTGCGGCTCCTCCAGAGAGCATGCGCCGCTCGTAATCAAGTGCGCGGGGGTCAGCTGTGTCATAGCGGAGACTTTTGCAAGAATTTTTTACCGCAACGCCATCAACATCGGCCTGCCGATCATCGAATGCCCGGAGGCTGCTAAGGCCATCGCTGCGGGTGACGAGGTGGAAGTCGATTTTGACAGCGGCATCATTACGAATAAGACGACGGGACAGTCCTATGAGGGCCAGGCATTCCCGCCGTTTATGCAGAAGATTATTTCTGCAGGGGGATTGATTCCATATATAAATCAGAAGTAGGGTACCGTCCCGAAAACGGAAGCCGGAGGAGCCCGGATATACCAGAGACAGCATTCTGGCATATCCGGGCTTCTCTTTCATGATTTGCTGTCTGCAGGCAGAACCTACGGAGCGTTCTGCCCGTCACGAAGCGGGATGAAATAATTTTTCCTATACACGGCGCGCAGGCAGTGCTATATTATATAGAAGAAACACATCAAAAACTGTCGAAAGGGAGGATATGCCGTATGACAATTCAATTTGCCGCGGAGGAAGACACAGGGCTGATCCTGCGATTTATAAAGGAACTTGCCGACTATGAGGGAATGCTTTCCGAGGTGGAGGCGACAGAGGAGCTGCTGCGGGAATGGATTTTTGAAAAGAAAAAGGCTGAGGTGCTGATTGGGAAGGAGGGTGGAGAACCGGTGGGATTTGCCCTGTTTTTCCATAACTTTTCTACATTTCTGGGCAGAGCCGGAATTTACCTGGAGGACCTTTACGTCAGACCGGAATACCGGGGAAAGGGCTGCGGAACCGCTTTTTTGAAGCGCCTGGCAGAGCTCGCTGTGGAGCGGGGCTGCGGACGCCTGGAGTGGTGGTGCCTCGACTGGAATAAACCGAGCATTGAATTCTACCGTGCCATGGGAGCCGTTCCCATGGACGACTGGACGGTTTACCGGATTACCGGCGATCAGCTGAAGAAGCTTTCCGGACATGCCGGAAATTCAGAAAGGAGTGAATCAGATGGTGAAGACGAACGCCATGCGTATGCTGGACAAGGCAAAAATTGAATACAGAACAAAAGAGTACGAGGTGGATGAGAATGACTTATCGGGAAGCCATGCCGCGGACATGATGGGAGTGGATCACGGAAGCGTGTTTAAGACTCTGGTGCTTAAAGGGGAGAAGATGGGCTATCTGGTATGCTGCATCCCTGTGGATGCGGAGCTGGATTTAAAGAAGACGGCCAGGGCGGCAGGCGATAAGAAGGTGGAAATGATCCATATGAAGGACCTTCTGGCCGTTACGGGATACATCAGAGGGGGATGCTCTCCCATCGGGATGAAGAAGCAATTCCCCACTTTTGTCGAAGAAAGTGCTGTTTTGTATGATGAGATCGCCATAAGCGCCGGATTAAGAGGCCAGCAGATCCTGATCTCCCCACAAACCCTGGTGACCTTCATCCGGGGAAAATTTGCTTCCCTGACGTTTGAATAGTTTACATAAAATAAAAACGCAAAAAAACACAAAATTTGCAACTTTAAATAAGTAACAGAAATGTAACAGATTTGTAAAGATTAAATAATAAATATAAATAAAAATATAGCTTGAAACAAGCTTATAAATGTAATATATATACAAAAAATATAAAAAGACCAGAAAACGGTCAAGGAAAATATCACAAAGATGTTAAATAAGTATTGACTTTGTTGACAAGACTCCTCTATAATACGCTCGTCACCCGGAAACGGCTGCAAAAGTCTGCGGCTTAGATGTATGAGAGAAAAGAAAGAGGAGTATGTATGCTGACATTGCGCTCAATTCTTCAGCATATCTGTCAGTTCTTTCGGGGACTGGCGGTGAAGGCCACAAAAAGGATGTATCGATCGTCGGCTGTCTTTATGGCAGGCGCTGCGGTGATCACCGTTGTGGCATTTACCTCGACCGGTTTCGGCAGCGGAGGAAGGAACGCCCTGACGGCATTTGCGGAAACTCCGGGGCAGGAGACGGCGGCAGAAGAGGAAGATGCAGAAGAAGAGGAACCTGTTACGGAAGCAAAAGTACAAGTCCAACTTACCGAAATAAAGAAGCAGGGACAACTGTTAGCCGGTAATCTATTGGAAAAGGAAGTACAGCAGAAACAGGAGATCCAACAGGAATCAAAAGAAGAGCTTGAACGTATCAATGAACAGATTGTCATGGATGCTAAAATAAAGGCGCTGGAGGCAGAAGAAAATGCCCGCCAGAAAGCTTTGGAAGAAGAAAGACGCAGGGAAGAAGAGAAGAAAGCGGCAAGCCGGAAGGCGGTCTCAGATGACGATTATCAGGTTCTGCTGCGGATCGTTCAGGCAGAAGCCGGAGTCTGTGACGAGAAGGGAAAGATTCTCGTGGCCAATGTGGTGCTGAACCGCGTGAAGAGCCAGGAGTTCCCGGATTCGGTTAGAAGCGTTGTCTATGAGCCTTCTCAGTTTTCACCGGTATCAGACGGTTCCATCAATTCCGTGAAGGTAACGGAGGAGACGAAGGAATGCGTGAACCGGGCGCTGGAAGGGGAGGACTATTCCGACGGGGCGTTATACTTCATGAACCGGAGAGGTTCCAGAAGCAGAGCTGTGAGCTGGTTTGATTCCCATTTAACGTATCTGTTCCGCCATCAAAATCATGAGTTTTTTAAATAAAAACATTGTAGAATATTCTGCTTTAGGTGTATACTATAGCTAGACGGCAGCGGGAAGAAAACTCTGCCGGAAACTAAGAGATTTTATACATAAAGGAGAACAGGACTATGATTTTTGACTCAGCGAAGAATCTTGATTTTTACAGAGGGCTTGGAATTGAAGGCAGATACAATAAGGCAGTTGATTTCCTTCAGAATACCGATTTAGAGAACCTGGCACCGGGGAAATACGAAATTGACGGCAAGAACGTCTATGCCAATGTAACCGAATACACCACGATTCCGTGGGAAGAGGCGAAGTACGAATCACACCATGATTACACGGATATCCAGTACATGATCACAGGCACTGAGACCATGACCTATGCACCGGTGGACGCACTGAATGTGACAGTACCATATAACGAAGAAAAAGACTGTGTTTTATATGACAACGCAAATCCTGGTTTAAAGGTAGTTGTCGGAGCAGGTGAATATATGATCTTTAATCCGTGGGATGGCCATAAGCCGAAAGCAGCAGACGGCGAGCCGGCCCCGATTAAGAAGGTAATTGTGAAAATTAAGGAAAATTAATGAGATATCTCATAACGGAGCGTTCCTTTCGCTGGAGCGCTCTTTTTTTGTTTCATAGGGAAGTTCGTCCTATGAAACCAAAACCCTCCGGGTGAGGCGCACTCCGCGCTAAGGAAATTTGGCTGCTGAAGCAACCGCGCTCCGGCGCACGAGTCCGGCTTGCCGGACTCGTTGTGCGAAGGGAGGTTTTTTGTTTCTGTAACCGTTCCAGCGAAAAATTCCCCCTGAATCAAAAAAATGTGGAGTTTTTTCCCGGCCATTTTCCAACTATAATAAAATTACAAAGAAATGAAACAGAGGAAAAATGAGGAAAATATAAAGGGGTGGAACCATGAAAAAGAAACGGCTGACATACAGTAACTTTTACTTTTACCTATTGCTCCTTGCGCCGATTCTGGCTGTCTATATCCTGTTTTTTGTTATTCCTGTGGTATCCAGCATGTTTTTCAGCCTGACGAATTTTAATGGAATCAGCCTGAAATTCAAGTGGGTGGGATTTAACAATTACGATGTGGCGTTTCATGACAAGGTGTTTAAGAAGGCCATGGTCAACACCTTTCTTTTCGCCCTGGGAGCGACAGTATTACAGAATCTGTTCGCAATCGTGTTCGCAATGGCGCTGAACACGAAAATCAAGTCCAGAAACTTCCTGCGGATGCTGCTTTTTGCACCGTGTATGCTCTCCCCCGTGGTGGTGGCATTTATCTGGCAGTTTATCTATATGCCGGACGGTATGCTGAACCACCTGCTGGGAACCGACATCACCTGGCTGGGAAACAGAAAGACAGCGCTGTTTTGTGTGGTGATCGCTCATGTGTGGATGTGGATCGGATATTCTTCCACCATTTACATGTCCAACTTACAGAGTATATCGACGGATATTCTGGAAGCGGCGGCCATCGACGGAGCGGGGCCGTGGCAGAAATTCAAGAGCATCACACTGCCGATGCTGGCTCCGGCCACTACCATCAATGTGACGCTTGCGTTTACCCAGTCCCTAAAGGTATTTGACATTGTCTACGCCATGACAGGCGGCGGACCGCTGAACTCCACGGAGACGGTGGGAACGTATGTGGTCGCCAATATGAACCGCGGTCTGCACGGCTACGCATCGGCTCAGACCGTACTTTTAACCATCGTGATAGTCCTGTTCGGGCAGGTTTTAATCGGAGTTCTGAAAAAACGAGAGGAGGCGATTTACTGATGAAAACCAGAAAGAAACCATTGCTTTTTCTGTTCGAACTGCTGATAATCGCCGCCTGCATGCTGATGTTCTATCCGGTGATCATGATGGTTCTCGTGTCCCTGAAGGATGAGGCGCTGCTGGCGAGCGAGCCCTTAAGCCTGAAGACCAGCTTCGCCTTTGAAAACTATATAACTGCGGCGAAGGGAATGAAATACTGGAGAGCGCTGCTTAACTCTTCCGTATTGACGGTATTCAGCTCTTTGATCACCACATTCTTTGGGGCCTGCGGGGCGTATGCCATCATGCGGGCGAGAAGAGGAAAGAAGCTCTTTCTCGCACTGAACGCGCTGTTTCTCATCGGTCTGGCGCTGCCGCAGCAGGTGGCCATGGTGCCTCTCGTCTTATGGATGCAGAAGCTTCACGTAGCCAATACGCTGCGGACTGATCCTGGCGTTTATCGGAGCCAACGCGGCATACGGCGTGTTCTTTTTTTCCGGCTTTGTGAATACCGTACCCGTCACCCTGGAGGAGGCGGCCTATATTGACGGAGCCAGCCCCTTTACGACATTTATCAGAATCGTGTATCCGCTGCTTAAGCCGCCCATGGTAACGCTTTTGATCGTGATCGCCTTAAGGGTTTGGAACAACTTTATGTATCCCCTGCTGCTACTGCAGGGTCAGAATTCCAGGACACTGCCTCTTACGGTATTTTTCTTTAAGGGTGACTTGTCGATCCAGTGGAATATTCTGTTTGCGGCGACAACCCTGGTGATCCTGCCGCTGATGATCGTCTATTTCATACTGCAGAAGCAGATCATTTCCGGTATGTTAAACGGGTCTGTGAAGGGGTGAATCAGTTAAATGCAATAGTAACAAAATCATAATAAAGGAATAACAGGAGGAAGAAACATGAGAAAAAGAAGAACAGCAGCATGGTTCATGGCGGCAGCCATGGTAATGGGATCTCTGGCCGGATGCGGACAGAAGGCTGCGCCGGAGACGACGGCAGCACAGAACAGCGAGGCGAAGAAGGAGGAGACCGCTGCATCGGAGGAAACAAAGGCGGAAGCGGAGAGTACGGGAGAACAGGTAGAGCTTAAGGTGTTTGGATTTAAGACCGGAGCGGAGGAAGGTGCGATTCCGGAACTGATCGAACAGTTCAACAAGGAGAATCCGGATATCAAGGTGGTGTACGAGGGAATCAGCAACGCGGGCGGTTATCAGGATGTACTCACCGCGAGACTGGCTTCCGGGCCGGGGGACGACGTGTTCTTTGCCAACCCCAATTCGCCGCAGCCTGCGGGCATACCGAGGATCTGTCCGATATGCCTGTGGTGGAGAAGTACAGCGGCCTCGTAAAGGATTTGCTGACCATCAATGACAGCATTCCGGGTCTCGGCATGGAAGTGGCCGTATTCGGTATGTTTTCCAACCTCGATGTGCTGAAGGAAGCGGGCATCGACCACGCGCCGGCAAACTACAAAGAGTTTCTGGAGGATTGTGAGATCCTGAAGAAAGCCGGAAAGACACCGGTCGTGGCCGGAGCCAAGGACGGTACGGGCGTTGCCATTCTCTCCCTGGCGAAGAGCATGGACCCGGTCTATCAGGCATCCGATAAGATGGACCAGATCGCCAAAATGAACAGCGGCGAGCTGAAATTCGGCGATGTGATGCAGCCGGGATTCGACTTGGAAGACTGATCTCCAAAGGTTATCTGGACGGAAGCAAGGCCCTCGTCTATGCGGCGGGTCAGGACGATATTGCAGAATTCGCAAAGGGAGAGGCCGGCTTTATGCCTGGCGGAAGCTGGTTCGTGGCAGGACTTGATAGCGCGGCTCCGGATATGAACTATACTCTGGGTGGTATTCCGGTTGAGGATGACGATTCCCTGATTCTGATCAATGCCGGTGTCCGCGTCTGCATCAACAGCTCTTCTGAGAAGAAGGACGCAGCCCGGAAATTCGTGGAATTCTTCACCGGACTGGACAGCATGAACGCCTACGTGGCAAGCCAGAACAGCTTCAATCCGCGCACGGATGGAGCCAGCACGGACAACGATGTGGTGGAGCCAGCGGCGGAGCGTCTGAGCGCGGCCCGCATGGTTCCGTGGGTGGATTCCGCCTTTGACATCGCGGTGGTCAGCCCGTGGGCGGACGCCCGTACCTTTACGGCCAATGTGGCGGGCGGTGATTCCGTGGACAATGCGGTCAAGGACCTAAACGCACAGGTGGAGAATAATCTGAAGCTGAAATAATGCAGGCTGGCAGCCGCAGGACTGAGTCTTGCGGCTGCCTTTTACCAAAGAATGGCACAAGAGAGGGGGACGGGGACATGTATCGGATACTGATTGCGGATGATGAGTTCTGGGTGGGCCGGTGGCTGAGCCAGGTCTTAAAGGAGAGCCCCTTTGAGGTGACGGTGACGGGAATCAGTGATAACGGGGAAGAGACGTTGAAAGCGCTGCTGGACACCAGACCCGACATATTGATTACGGATATCAATATGCCGCTGATCGACGGCCTCGATGTGCTAAAACGCCTGGAGAAAGCGGGGGAAAGGCTCCCGAAGACCATCGTCATATCCGGTTACGACGAATTTGACTATGCGAGGCGCGCTATTGAGCTGGAGGTTATGGCCTATTTATTAAAGCCGCTGGAGCGGTCGGCGGTCTACGAAGCCGTTGAGAAGGCTGTCGCGGCGCTGGAAAAGGAGCAGGAGAGAAAGGAACAGACCCGGGACGGTTTCACGGCAGGGGTGGAAAACATCCTGACGGAGTACCTGCGAAGTCCCGGCGATGAGACGAAGCGCCAGCTTAGCAGCCTCCTGGTGTCAGGACAGGGGCAGAGCGGCTTTTTTGAACTGGCACTGTTTCAGATGCGCCGTTTGGAAAAATCCGCTCTGACGAGGGAGGAGATGCGCGGACGTCTGGAGGAGGCTGCTGCCGGTAAGGACATCTACCTCTGCCCGCTGGACCGCTTCACCTGGGGCGTCCTGATCACAGGCATTGTGAATCCTGCGGGCTTCCGGCTGGATGAGAGCGTGCTTGTGAGTCTGCTTCACAGCTATGAGTATGGGCTGAGCGAGGCGCATGAGGCGATGGAGGAGATTGGCGAGGCATTCGCGGAGGCGAGGGAATCCATCATTCTGCGGCTGGGGCGGGAAGGGAAGACGGAGTCCTTTCCGGTGTCGGAATCCGATCTTCACGCGGATTTTCTGGCTGCGTTAAAGGCCGGCAACATGGAGCGGATCAGGGAGTGTACGAAACAGGCCTGCGGGCTCTTTATCCAGAAGGGATACGACTTAACCAGCTGCTTAAATTTCTACTTTGTTCTGTCGGGCGAGGTGATCAAGCTGTTGAATGACCGGTATAAGGAACAGAGCCGGACGGAATATCTGGAACTGATCGAGGAGGGATACGATTTCTCTGTCCGGATCCGGAATTACTACAGCATCCGGTCCATCTGCCACCGGTTTGAAGAGTATATTGAAAAGGCAGCGTCCTGTCTGAAGGAAGAGGACTGCATGGATGTGGCGGCAATTGTCAAACGGATCCAGCGTGAGATCAGGGAGCATTACAGCACTGATATCAGCCTCGCCTGGGTGGCGGACGAATACGGAATCAATCCCAGCTATTTCAGCAAGAAGTTCAAGGATGAGACGGGTGTTAATTTCATCGATTATCTGACGGAGGTGCGGATCGGACAGGCAAAGGAGCTTTTAAGCCACACGGGTCTTTCCGTCAGTGCCGTCAGCCTTCGGGTGGGATTTAAGGAAGCAAAGTATTTCAGCCGGGTGTTTGCCTCCATGACGGGGGAGAAACCGTCGGAATACAGGGAGAGGATGAGGCGGGAGGAGGAAAAACGTGAAGAGAGTGCGCATTAAGACGTGGCTGGAGAGCCGTCTGAACAGAAAAATATTTTTGAGCTTTCTGACAGTCTCCCTCATTCCTCTTTGTAT
>NZ_JBKVCZ010000122.1:0-19075 GCF_046966825.1 Hungatella sp.
CCGTTCCAGATTCCCACTCAGTGTTCCATCTTCATTTTCCATAATCCGGTCTAAGTAGCCTTTTGTAAACCACTGAAGCAGCTCTTCGCGCTTCTGCCTCACGATCGCAATCGTACCGGCATATCCCGCGTACCCTGCCACCACCAGATTCTGTCCCGGCCGCATAAGGCCGGTGTTATCTCGTTCTATTTTTCTCATGCATAACTCCCGTCACTGCACCGGAGTTTCATCAGAACCTCCGGGCTGCGGCGCGGGCACCGGATCCGGTGTAGAAACCGGCGCAGGTGCTGCCGTCTCCGGAGTCGGTTCGGTTACACCCGGACCTCCATCCACGCCTTCTACTGGTGTCGGTTCCACCGGCGTTGTCTCCACCGGCGCTGTCGTCTCCTCCGGAAGCGGTACGGTCACTGCCGGAGCCGCCGGACCTACCTTCACAATCGCCTTGGAGGCGTTGTATGTGTCTGTATGCAGTATCTCTTTGCTCTGCTCCACGCCATCGATATAGACGTACTTCCACAGTCTGGACTTATAGCCCCTGTGAGCGGACTGCACCTGTTTTCTGGCGCCCGGCTCCATGGTCGGATCCACCTCTTCCTTTGGCGGTCCCGGATCCATCGTTCCAAGGGTCTCGGACACAAACTTAAATGTCCGGTTGGCAGGCCTCGTCTCTTTGCCGTAAATGGTAAAGGTCAGCGTTTTGCCTGACGTATAGCCCTCCACGTAAATCGGAGTGCTGTAGTTATTCGTAATCTTCAAATCCTTATAAGTACCGGCAATAGCCGCGTCTTCCGAGGGTTTTACATACGTAACGATCATCGAGTGGTTCTGTCTCTGCGTAATCTCCAGTTCTGCGCGGAGAGACGCGTTGTAAAGCGTCGTGGAAATCTGGCATACGCCGCCTCCCACACTGTCAACCACCTGACCGTTTTCATAAGCGGCCGCAGTGGCATAGCCGTTGGCTGTCGTAAACGGATGCATGCACTCGTAACCGGACAGCGTCTCGCCCGGCATCAGCACATGGCCGTTGATCTTGCCCGCTCCCACCCGTAGATTGGTGGCACGGGAGTTGCCGCTGCTGGAGAAATCCGTGGAAAAGGTTCCCAGCACATCCTGAATCGTTGAAAGCGCTTCCGTTGTAATGTTCGGCTGAGCCTCCGTCACTGCTGCAGTCACCGTCACCGGTTCCTTAAGGCCTCCGGAGATCGCCTCATCGAGGGCTGCTTTCGTCGCCCCTGCATCCACACTCTTTCCAACCACGGCGGGAGTGACGACAAACGTCCCATTCTCTCTCGTGATTGACGCATCCTTTGGCTCTGCTACGACAGAAGCACATTTTTCCTCTACGAATGCCGCCACCTTACCATCGTCAAAAGCTGTCTCCAATGGAATAACGACATGGTTATGTTCGATGTCTTTCAAGTTTAAATAACGGTGGATTAAATTCCCTCCCGTTACGGATGCCGCGGCCTGGTTTACCGCGTCGGTATTGGACCAGTGAAAGCCCAGTTCCTTCGCCGTAGTATCCACGGACTCTCCATCCACTACCAGCGTAATCTTCTGATTCTCCATCTCGCCCACAAGGCTCTGGATCTTTTCGCTGGCTTCCTCTTCTGTCATTCCCCCCAGACTGTATTCTCCTACATAGAGACCCTCCGGAAGGGTATCAGCCCGCGACGGTGCCGGAAAGGCCAGTGTCAGTCCCACCGCCAGCGCCATGGCCGCAAGGCCTGTTACCAAAGTTCTGTTTTTCATAATCATTCCTCAATTTTCAAGTTGCTGCCTGCTGCTTCCTTCTCCTAGCGGACCAGCATCATCGGCAGTACCATAGCTACGATCAGCAGAATTACCACTGCGATAAGGACTATGGAAACTACCTTCCTGTTTTTTTTATCGTTAAAGTTAATCATGATATTCACCTCTCTTATATTCTTCCGTACTGTGCTATGATTTTATCCGTAATTCTGGAGATTTCATTGCGGGTTAAGTGGTCAATTTGCACAGTTAAGCCTATTTTATGATATTTTATTAAATCCTGCAAGTGTTCTTTTTGCCTTTTTGAGGCTGGCTGCTCCTTTTTTACCCTATAAATAAGATTTTCTTCGGAAAATACGTCCGGGCGCTCCTTTCCGTACCTCTTTTTCATCGCCTGATAAAGCTGGTGCGCCGCCATGGCGTCGGCCATGGCGCGGTGCGTTTCCTTCTGTTCCACCCCAAACCACCCGCAGGCCGCCTTTAAATTCTTCTTCTCCTCCTCCGGCATAAACAGCCGGGCGAGTGTCAGCGTATCAATGCCGGCCCGGGCAAATTCTTCTCCCTGATTGACCGCCGCCCTCTTTAAGAAACTGTAATCGAAAATAATCCGGTGCCCCAGAAGCGGCAGTTCCCCTGCAAAGTTCAAAAAGCCGGGAAGCACCGCATCGATTCCCCGCGCATCTGCGACATCCCGGTCACGGATTCCCGTCAGTGACTTCGTCCTCGCCTCCAGCAGACGGTACGGGTTTACAAACGACTCAAAATCCGCCGTTATCTCGCCCGCCTCGACCCGCACAGCCCCTATTTCTATAATTTTATCCCGTTTCGGATCCAGCCCTGTCGTCTCCAAATCCACTGCCACATAGGAATTTACCATCTTATCCCCCTACTGATCCGCACTGGGACAGTACTCCCGAAGGAAGCATTCCTTACACTTCGGGCTTCGCGCAAAACAGATACTCCGTCCCAGCGTGATAATCTGGATATTCCAGAGTATCCAGTGCTCTTTCGGCAGTACCTTCATAAGCTCCATCTCGATCTTCTCCGGATCCTCCGCCTTCGCAAATCCCAGCTTTCTGGATATCCGCTTTACATGAGTATCCACCACGATACTCGGCTCATTGTAAATATTTCCCCGGATGACATTCGCCGTCTTCCTGCCCACCCCCGCCAGGCTGGTCAGTTCCTCGATGGTCCCCGGCACCTCGCCGCCAAACCGCGTAACCAGATCCCGGCAGCAGGAGATAATATTCTTCGCCTTCATGTGGTAAAAGCCGATGGAGTGGATATCATTCTCCAGCTCCTTTAAATCCGCATTCGCAAATTTCTCTATGGAATCGTACTTTTTAAATAAATCCGCCGTCACGATATTTACTCTGGCGTCCGTGCACTGCGCGCTCATAATAACCGCAATCAACAGCTGCCACGGGGTCTCGTGGTTCAAATAGCAGACGTATTCCGTCCCGTATTCCTGGTCAAGGGCCGCCAGCACATGATCCACACGCGCTTTAAGCTCCGCTTTTGTCTCTCTCTTTGCCATATTCATCTCCTCTTTGTATCGATGCACTCTATCCATTCACCATAGCTGCATCAGTACACAGTCAGTTAAAGAAATCCTCAATCACATAAGCCGCCGCATTATAGCTCAGCGGATCCCGTTTCCTGTAGTCAAACAGCACCGCGGTCTTCCCCGCAAATACCTCAAGATGAGCCATTTTAATCAGCTGTCTCGCCTCAAAGCCCTCGTATCCGTCGCTTAAATAGCGGTGCTTCACTGCCTCTTCTGTGAAGAATTCCCGCACCTGCTCCTTGAACGGAGTCTGATCTTCAGCGAAATCCGGGCGGCTCTTTAAATTCTCCCTGAGATACAGGTCATATACCATGAGCCGTCTGTACACTGCCGCTTTCCCCGGAATGTGTTCCGCCACAAAGCCGTCTAAAATCTCATATCTTGCCATACGGCTGTGGCTGGCCCCCGTCAGCGTGTGCGTCTCATAATACTCCGCCAGATCAGAGAACAAGTCAAAAGGCGTATTAAATTCCTTCACCAGTTCCTTCATGGTGACGGTAAACTGTCCGCTGTTCTCATAGACCTCCACCATCTCTTCCACGCCCTTTAGTTTTAGCAGGCTCCCATAATCGAGCCATTTCGTGCCCAGCACCTCGTAGGGCTGCTTTGCGCTGTAGACCAGGCCGTAGGCTTTTGCATTTTCAGCCATAAAAGACCCCTTCAGGACCTTTAAAAAGCCCAGCTGCAGCTGATCCGGCTTCATCTCATAGACCTCGTTAAAGGAGTTCCGGAAGCTCTCATAGCCCTCATAAGGCAGACCTGCGATCAGATCGAGATGGCAGTGGATATTGCCAAACCCGTGTATGCGTTCCACCACCGATTTGAGGCGGTTCAAATCCGTCTTCCGCCTGATCTCGCGGATGGTATCCGGATTCGTACTCTGTACGCCGATTTCCAGCTGAATTAATCCGGGGCGCATCTCCGCCATCAGCTCCAGTTCCTCCTCATCGAGCAGATCCGCGGATATCTCAAAATGGAAGTTTGTCACCCCATTGTCATGCTCTGTGATGTGGCGCCAGATCTCCATGGTATGCTTCCTGCTGCAGTTAAAGGTTCTGTCCACAAACTTCACCTGGGGAACCCTACGCTCCAAAAAGAAATCCAGTTCCCGTTTCACCAGCTCCATGCTTCGGAACCTGACCGACTTATCCAGAGAGGATAAACAGTAGCTGCAGGAAAACGGGCACCCCCTGCTGCTCTCATAGTAAACAATCTTATGCTCAAAATCATCTAAATCTTCATACGGAAATGGGATAGCGCTCATGTCCACCGCTTTTTTCAGGGGCCGGATAACCGGCTCCCCCTTCTCATTCCGGCAGGCCACTCCGTCGATCGAAGAAAAATCCCTCCTGCCGTCCGCGTAAAGCTTAAGCACCTCCAGAAAGGTTTCCTCCCCTTCCCCCATCATAATACCGGTAACTCCCGGCTCCCTCTGAAGGACATCCGCCGCATCATAAGAAACCTCAGGACCTCCCAGCCAGATCTCCACTTCGGGGAGAACTAACGGAAGGTCCCGCACAAGCTCCATAACCCAGGATATATTCCAGATATAGCAGGAGAAGCCGACCATATCCGGCTTTCTTAAGTAGATGTCCTTTAAGATATCCCCCATCTGGTTATTAATCGTATACTCTCCCAGCTCCACCGAGATTTCCCGCTTCCTTAAGGCGTCAGAGGGATCACGCTCCATCTGTCTCTCTGCATAGGCCTTCAGGCTGTAAATCCCGGGGTTGGAATGAATATATTTGGCATTCAGCGCCGCTAGCAAAAACTTCATAGTTAATCTAAACCTCGATTTCTATCTTCCGGCCTGTCGGCTGATACTGATAATACCGCACCCCCGCCGCGTTCAGCATGCGCTTGGAGGCATTGACCGCCGGCGTCCCGTCGTACTTATCACTGCCGTAGACGATCGTCTTGATCCCCGACTGGATGATGGCCTTTGCACATTCATTGCACGGAAACAGTGTGACATACAGCTTGGATCCCTCCAGACTGCCGCCTCTGTAGTTTAAGATAGCGTTTAACTCGCTGTGGGTGGAGTAAAAATATTTTGCGTTATACGGATCGTCCTTCTCGTGTTCCTTTCCCCAGGGAAATTCATCGTCGGAGCATCCCTTCGGAAATCCATTGTATCCCATGGACAGGATCTTGTTGTCCTGGCTTACGATACACGCTCCCACCTGTGTGCTGGGGTCCTTGGAACGCTTTCCTGATAAAATGGCAACTCCCATAAAATATTCATCCCATGTAATATAATCTTCTCTCTTCTCAGTCACTGACATGTTCTCCTCCCTTAATCATATGGTATCCCGCCGCCTTCTTCAGACGGTTCATAATCGCCTGTCCCAGATGGTCGGCCGAAAAACTTTCTGAATAGATGTAATCCGCCTCCAGATCATCAAATTCCCTTAGTACAGCGTATAAATTATGGGCAATGGTCTCCTCCCTGGCGCGCAGCCCCAGGCTTCTCACCATGCCATCCGGGTACAGCTCCATGGTCTCGTCCGTGCAGATAATTCCCACTCGGTACCCCGCCTCCAGCTTCTTCCCGGCCAGATGGTTGATGGTGCGGACCACATCGGCGGGTGTCCCCTCAACCAGGGTCAAATCAGCCTTCGGAGCATAGTGCTTATACTTCATCCCGGGCGCCTTGGGCTTCACATCGGCGTTCATCGGGCCGTCACCGGTAATCGCCGGATCGAGGCCGATCTCCATGCCCAGCACCTCACCGGCCATCTCCTGTGTGATGGCTCCCGGGCGCAGAATCACCGGATTCTCCCCGGACACATCGATAATCGTGGATTCCACACCGATTCCCACAGGTCCGCCATCCACGATCATGTCGATCTTTCCGTTCATGTCCTGCCATACGTGATCCGCCGTCGTAGGGCTGGGCCGTCCAGACGTATTGGCGCTGGGGGCCGCTACCGGTACACCGGCAAGCCGGATGAGCGTCATGGCCACCGGATCGCTGGGCATGCGGACCGCCACGGTATCCAGTCCTCCTGTCGTGCCGTATGGAACGGCGTCACTCTTAGGAAATATCATGGTCAGCGGTCCCGGCCAGAATGCCTCCATCAGCTTCCCCGCCGCCTCCGGAATCTCCGCCACCAGAGGCTTCAAATCAGAAAAATCCGCGATATGTGCAATCAGCGGATTGTCCGAAGGTCTTCCTTTTGCTGCGTATATCTTCTTTGCCGCTTCCTCATCGAGGGCATTGGCCCCGAGCCCATACACGGTCTCCGTAGGAAATGCCACCAGACCGCCCTCTCGCAAAATCTCCGCCGCTCTCTCCAGCTTTCCCGCATCTATCCTGTGCGTATCTTCTATTATAATTCGTTCCGTAACCATCTTTCTCCGCTCTCTTTTCTCCAGTACTGCGCTGCGCAATGCAGTACTGGCTTCTCTCAGGCAGGGGCTTTCCCCCTGCATACTTACTGCTTATCATAGCACAACCCTAAGTCGCATGCAACTTTTTACTTGACTTTACAGCTTTGGTTCAAATTTACTTTTTACTGCAATTCATCCTTGTAATACTTGCGGAATCTCTGTAATAATGATACCATAAAAGGGATATTATACCGGGAGGACAATGAAATGGCACTCATCATACCAGAAAACTATGACCCCCATCTCACCGTACGTGAGACGCAGGAGGCCATCAAATACATACGTGACACCTTTCAAAAGGAATTTGGGAGGGAAATGAACCTGGAGAGAATCTCCGCCCCTCTCTTCGTAGAGAAGAGCAGCGGTTTGAACGACAACCTGAATGGCGTAGAGCGCCCCGTCCAGTTTGACATAGCGGGAATTCCGGGCGAAACCGTCGAAGTTGTACACTCTCTTGCCAAATGGAAACGAATGGCTCTTCACGAATACGGCTTTCTGCCGGGCGAGGGCCTCTATACAAACATGAACGCGATCCGGCGCGACGAGGACCTGGATAATCTTCATTCCTGCTATGTAGACCAGTGGGACTGGGAAAAGGTTATCACGAAAGAGGACCGCACCATCGAAACATTAAAAGAGACGGTCCGCACTATATTCAAGATCATTAAGCACATGCAGCATGAGGTCTGGTATAAATACCCGAATGCTGTCAACCATCTTCCAAAGGAGATCACCTTCATCACGTCCCAGGAGCTGGAGGACCGTTATCCCGACAAGACTCCGAAGGAGCGGGAGAATTTAATCACCAAAGAGTACGGCTGCGTCTTTTTAATGCAGATCGGCGATAAGCTGGCCAGCGGCGAGCCCCACGACGGCAGAGCCCCTGACTACGATGACTGGCAGTTAAACGGAGATATTCTCTTCTGGTTCGAGAACTTAAACTGCGCCCTGGAGATCTCCAGCATGGGCATCCGTGTAGATGAGAAATCCCTGGAAGATCAGCTCCGGAAGGCGGGCTGCGAGGACCGCCGTTCTCTGCCCTACCACCGCATGCTCTTAGAGGGACAGCTGCCTTACACCATCGGCGGCGGTATCGGCCAGTCCCGTCTGTGCATGCTTCTCCTAAACCGCGCCCATGTAGGCGAGGTACAGGCAAGCATCTGGCCAAACGACATGATCGAGGAATGCCGGCAGCATAAGATATTCCTGCTGTAGCCGGATACATACGCTTCCACTCCCTGCCAAACAGGAAGAGCGGGCGACAAGGAAGGAAATTGGCTCACGGATATAATGGAGTCTCCTTCCGGTTGCCAGTTCTTCCTTTTTTGGAGCCATTTTTCCAGGACCTAAAACAGGGCTTGTGTCAAAAAACCGCTCCGCTGAATATTATAATATTGTAAGTAAATATTTTAGGGGCGTAATTTTATCATGAATCTACAGGGACAAGATTTAGAAGTATTGAAAGAAGAGGTATTAAGATCTCTTGAAGGAAAATCCGACTATGAGAAACTCGAACTGTTAAGAAAAAATCTTAATATTGATTGGGACATGCCCAGATGTGGAGAGCACAGATCGTGCAAAACGTGGTATGCTCAGGTTTTCACGTATTGCAGCACAAGCGAGTTAGAGGAAGAACTGAATTTTTTCTTATTCCTGATCAACCTTTTCGGCCGTATCTTCGGTTTTTGCTTCAACCATGAGAGTACCGTATATTTGGGCTGCATCTGCCCATGTGGAAATAAACAGATCATCTTGTATTATACAATTGCATTTAGAGACTGATCCATTTGCCGTTATTGGACAGACTTTTAAAGCGGGTTCAAACTATCTGAACCCGCTCTTCTCCATGACCAATTTTCAATTATCATTATCTTCCGTTCAAATACTCCATAATCCCCATATGTATCGTCCAGGCCAGCCGGTCCTGATACTCCTCGGAATTCAGCATGGCCGACTCATTCCAGTTCGACAGGAAACCGCACTCCACAATGACAATCGGCGTCTTCACATGGAGCAGGAGGAAATAGTTGTCGTTGGCCTTGGCTACTCTCGTATTCTTGTCGCCCAGGACGAAGTCAAACCGCTTCTGCAGCGTCTCCGCCAGCTTCTTTCCTTTCTCTGATCCCTTGTAGTAGAACACCTGGCCGCCTGAGATTCCCTCCTGATGATAGCTGTTCTGATGGATGCTCACCGTCAGCGCCGGACTCGTCTCATTGATAATCTGACAGCGCCGGTTCATGTCCGCCATCTTTTTCTTGCTGTCCTTTTCCGTATAGAGCCCCTGGTCGTCTTCACGTGTCAGGACCACCTGGACATCGGAGGCTTCCAGATATGCCTTCACCTTCCTGGCAATCTTTAGATTAATGTCCTTCTCGAGGCTGCCATCCACTCCGATCTTCCCGGGGTCATTGCCTCCATGGCCCGCATCGATCACCACGACCGGCCGCTCTTTTCCGGAAATTACGTTGACTCCCGCCGCCATCCGGCCTGCCTGGCGGGATACGACATAGACCATAACCAGCAGCAGTACCGCCAGATACGGTTCCAATTTTGATAGTTTCACTTTGCCTGCCTGATTCGTATTCTTATTGAATTATATCTCCCGGCAAAATAAAAAAGAACCAACTTTATTTCACTTCCAGCGAATTATAGTCTTTCGTGGCATCCCTGACGATCGATTCTAAGTACTGGCTTAAGATACTGGGATATCCATTCTCCCCCCACAGCTTGTATCCGGCCTTTTCCGTAGCCTTATCCTTTATCTCCACGGCCTTTCCCGCATAGCAGGCAGAGTTGATCTCCGCGTATACCTTTGCCATCTGATCCTTCTGGCGCTTCGTGAGGCCGTCAAAATTATTCATGCGTTCAAATTCATCCTGAGCCTGATTGTAGAATACCCGGTTCAGGAATTCTTCCGAATACGCTTTAAAATTCAGCAGGTTCTTATCCGTACTCCCCTGCTCCTTCGCCCAGGCTTCCATATCGAGGGGCACTGTATGATACTTAAAGCTTCCGTCATCGCCGTAATCCAGCATTCCATACTGGCATGGCGGTGTCGCCAGCGAGCTGGTGACGATCTCATAGATCCCGTAGTCCTCATCTTCACGCATAAAATGCTGCACATGGAGATGGCCGCTTAAAAATAAAGGCACATCCCAGCTGTCCAGCTGGTCGATCAGCTGCTCGCTGTGCTCGATGGTACAGTCCTCCACATAGACCTCGCTCTCGTCCAGAAGATTATGGTGCCCCACAGGTATCACATTCATGCCCAGGTCCCAGGCATCCTCCATCTGATCTTCAATCCAGTCGTACGTCTCCTCCTGAATCATGCCGCCGACCTGATTATACGGCGCATACTGGCACGTATCCAGCATCAGCGCCCGGTTATAGTCATCAATCTGATATACATAGCTGAGCGACGCAGAATCGCGGCTCACCGCTTCATCATATCCGAAATCCTGGTAAATCTCCGCGAAGTCCTCCGGACCGATATGCGCCGTTCCCAGAGCCTGTGCTCCTGTAAACTGCGCCGCCGCGGTGTTGTTGATATCGTGATTCCCCGGGATCACAATGACGGGGATCCCCGCGTCCTCGATCTCCTTCAGCTTCCTGGCGAAATCGAGATGGCTGTCCCTCTCTCCGTTCAGGGTTAAGTCCCCTGACAGGATCACGAGATCCGGCTCCTCTTTCTTCACCGCTTCAATGAACGCATCTGTGATCTCCCATATGTAGTTTACGACTTTTCCGTCCCCGTGTTCCAACTTATACTTGAATCCGTCTCCAAAATCCGTCAGTCCACGGGAGAGATAATGGATGTCCGAGGCCAGAAGAATCCGGCAGCCTTCCTCAAATTTCTGCTCCGGCGGTTTTGCAGTGGGATCCTCCACTTCGTGAGGAAATTCCTCAATGGTAGGAGGCACCGTCGTCTCGGCCGGTGTCTGAGGAATCTCCATGCTTTCCGTCTCTGCCGTACTCTCCTGTTCCGTCACCGTCTCCGACACCGGGCTTTTTAAGGAACACCCTGTCATAATCGTACAGATCAGCGCCGCATACAATGCTGTTCTCTTTTTCATAACTCTGAACCTTCCTGTCTCTTTGCGATGTTCTACTCCTGATCCATCCGTATCTCATCCCACAGTTCGGCGGGCTCGAAGCCAAGCTTCCAGCAGGCAACTCCAGCCAGATCATACTTCCTGATCAGATCCATCTTAAGCCCTATGGAACGTTCTTCCTCCATCCAGACTTTTTTCGTCCCCTCCTCAGTCTTCAGTTCCCCATAATACTGTCCCAGCTCCTCCTGCCAGTACAGTTCCACGTTGTTCTCCACGGCCCATTCTTTGGCTTTGGCGATGCCAAGAGCCACTGATGACGTCTTTCCATCCGCAGCCTCAGTCCAGACTCTCGTATACAGCGGAATGGCATTGATCAGCTTTTCCTTCGGAACCTGTTTTAACGTGTTGGCAATGCCATCATTCACATAGCCGACCGAAGCTACCGATCCCGGCTCGCCGCCGGCGTAATGCTCATCGTACCCCATAACGATGACGTAATCGGCCACAATTCCCTGTTCCTTCCGGTTATAGAACTCATTGCCGGCATAGGGAACGTAATTATCCACGGACAGCACGATCCCCTCTTTCCTGCAGGAAACAGAGAGTTCTCTGATAAACTGGATATAGTGAACTCCGGCTTCCTTCTTAATTCCCTCGAAATCCAGATTCAGCCCGTCCAAACCATACTTCTCCACCTCGGCCATCAGCTTCTCAATCAGCTTCTGCCGCGTGGAGGTCTTCGAAAGCAGAACCTCCGTCTGCACGTTGCCGCTGAAATTATTGATCAGGGCCCACACCTGGAGCCCCATGTCATGGGCTTTCTGTACATACGCAGCATCCGCATAGGAATTGAATCCGCCTTCATTGTCGGTCAGCTCATACCAGGTTGGAGAAATAACATTCAGTCCCTTTGTATTGGCGATCAGATTATCAAAGGAGGCGTTCCCCTCCGGTTTCGTAACCTGGTGCCATGCCATGCATACCGGCTCATCGAGAGAAATATTCTTATAGACCGGAGCCACAAATGTGCTCACCGGCGCCTCGCTCCGGCTCTCGCCCAGACGCTTATGCTCCACGTACCCGATATAACCATCCGGGGTCCGCACCTTATCCCACTTCTCCATGGTCTCCAGCACGGTCACCTCAGACCCTTTCTCAACCCTTGTGACGATCGGGCTCTTGATTCCGCCCTTTTCCCGGACATTCCCCTTGCCGTCCGCCACGGCCTTCGTCTCCTCCGACCAGTCGTTATTTACGAAAACGCGCTTGTGATCGGCCAGATCGAAGACGTCTAGCCGAATATCCGTATAGTTGGCAATGAGTCCCAGCGACAGATAGACGCCCTCGTCATTCACCCAGATCAAAGGCTTTCCCGTGCTTCCCTTTGTGGAATGATCCGCATAGACAATGGACTCCGGAAGCGCGTAAACCAACAGCTTTTCATAATTATCCCAGTAAAATCTTTCGTTGAGTTTGTCATTTACCCATTCGATTGGGAGATACGTCTGTTCTTCTATATAGATTCCCTTTGCTTCCTGAAGCTCATTATTCAGAAAAACCGCCACATTGTCACCGCTTACCCCCAGCAGCTTTCCGATGTCGGCCTGTTCCTTTGATGGTGTATATCGTTCGACCAGCCGGATGCCAAAAAAACCGGCAATTACCAGAACAATCAGTCCCAGTGCCACTAGAAATGGCACCACTCTCCTTTTCATTTGCATTCCTCCTGTAATGGATGTAAGTCATAAAAACCCCTTTAGATTATACTATACCACACTTCAACGGGAAATTGCTTACATTTTCATTACATTGCAAAAATTCCCCTGTCCCGCCCTGGCGCGCCGTTTCCCTGGCTGATGGCTGAAGATGGTATCCGCGCGCCCCATGTTTGATTCATTTGTGGTAGACCCTGTCAAACCGGATCTCGGTCAGTCTTCCCGTCTTGTCATCTGAGACAAAATCGGCCATATAAAAGGAATTGTCCTCCCTCGCCTCAAAAATACGGTTCCAGTCCGGCTCGGTGCATACCTCGCCGTCTATTACGATGGGAATTCCCCGTTCACGGTAACGTTTCAGGCCTGCTATGTAACTGTCTTTTCCATTTTCATTCATACCGCCCTCCGTGTACAGAAGCGGCAGGTAAAGCTTCCACAAGGCTTCTGTTCGTGACACATCATCCTCCTGCCGCTATAAAATCTGCTGATAAAATTCCATGACACTTTCTGTGACAGTAAAGGCATCTACTGAAACCGGAACCCGCCGGATAGAAAGTCCAAGCTCCTTTTCCATATTTTTTCTGGTCTCCTCGCTTCCGAACACTGCGAGAGTCTCCCAGCCCGTACCGGCCCTCTTCCATGCTCCGGCGGTTTCCAGAAACACCCCTGTCTGCCACTCACTTAAGCCTGCGAGAAGAAATTGCCTGTCACACCTGAAAAATTCCTCCTGATTTCCTCCGGCAGCGGCCCCGTAATCCACAATTACCTCCTGATAACGGAGTTTTTTGCACAATACCAGGGTCTCTGTCCCCGCATTCCGGTAGTAATCCACGTCCAGAATGCGGAAGCTTCCGCGGCAGCCACTGTTCTTTTTTCCAAGACAGCTCTCCTCCAGCCGTTCAAACGTCCCATGGTCATTCCACTCGAGCACCGCACAGCGCCTGCGGCAGATACCGGTTAAGTACCCGGCCATCGTGACCGCAGTGTGGGTCACTCCCACAGCCGGTCCTGCCCCGATCAGCCCAATCAGACGCTGTTCTGCGTATGCCGCGCCTTTTTGGGACGCCTTTGCACGAATAAAATGTTTTCTATGACTCGTTCTCATGTGCTTTCTCCCTGGCTTTTCCGGCTGTGCTCTGTAGAAATCCGGCTGCGTTTCGAAATAATCCGGCTGCGTTTCGCAGAAATTCAACCTTTTTCCGCAGCTTCCCACATGCATGGTTCCATAAAGGTACCAGCAGACTTCTTCGACTCCCCGCTGCATACTCTCCTACGTCCGGCACGAGTTTCAATGATTCCAGCACCTGGCAGTAAAATCCTCTCGTGCCTTCATACGTTCTAAACGGATCTGCAAAATACGGCGCCCGGAAGCAGCGTTTCCGTTCGATGCCCTCCGGCGGCTTTACCCTCGCAGATTCTGCCAGGTGATTATAGACCGCCGCATAAGGTATCCGGCATTCCGACACGCGCTTCAGAGCAGACAAGGCCGCTTCCCGGCTCCACTCCCGGCCATCGCAGACCAGGATCAGCGCATCCGGTTCCGCAGCCAGAGCCGCAGCCACCTCATGCCCATAGTCGGCAATCATAAGGCTGCAGGAGGGCATGGGAAGCTTGACACCCGGTCCGTAGGCCGGCTTCCACACAAAGCCATGGTACTGCATCAGGCCGCAGCGGTCCCTCAAAGCACCCGTAAAGGTACCGAGCTCCGCTCCCATGCCGGATCCGTTTCTTTCTTCATACAGATTGGGATAACCAAGATTTCTAAGACAGACTGACAGGCCGACGGCTATATGAGTCGTTCCGGCTCCCGCTTTGCTTCCCGCAAGCGCGATCATAAGAGGTGATGGTTGTAGACAGGCGTTTGCAGCGGCTCCCCTTTGCTCCAGCTGCTTTAACCGTTTGTTCAGTTCTGATGCCGAGGAAAAACGTCGTTCACGCTTCTCTTCCAGGCAGGTCCGGATGATGGCGGCAAGCTCCGGCTTCATCGCGGGCACCGGTTCATAGGGCACCGCTGGAAACGCACCGGTATAAAGATAATGGAGGATCACACCAATGGCATATAAGTCTGTCCGTTCATCCAGCTTTCCGTTTTTTTCGTACTGCTCCGGCGCGGCGCACCCGACGGTTCCATACCGGTCCGCGGCCGCATTCGCCTCATCCGTAAAGGCGGCATGGTCAAAGTCGATCAGCTTCACGCTTCCATGGCACACCAATAGATTCCTCGGCTGTAAATCCAAATATAACAGGGGGGTTGTTCCTGCGAGATGCAGGTAATTCATGATGTCAGTAAGCTGGATTCCATAATGGATGACCAGCCTCTGCGGCAGATAACCCTGGCTCTTTACCAGGTCATAGAGAGATTCTCCTTCCAGATACTCTTCGATTAAATAACTGTAATTCTCGTCTTCTTCTACATCGTATACAATGGGGATTCCCGGATGGCGCAGCTCCTTCAGAATTAATGCTTCACGCCTGAACTGATCATATTCCAGAAAACTCTTCGGCACGCGCTTGATTGCGCGGTATTCGGAAAGTCCAAGATGAACCGCCAGAAAAACGGTTCCAAGACGGCCGGTCCCAAGGATACGGCATAGCTGATATTTTCCAAACAAAACGGTGTTTAATTTTCCCACCTCCTCTTTGCCTGTCCAATATCGCCTCTTAAAGCCTATTCTAATCTATCATACCCAATTTTTCAACCATTTTTCATAAATCCCTTAAATTTATATAAATTTTTTCACATAGTAATTGCCTTTTGGTTATATTATATAGTATAGTTATGTTGAGGAAGTATGTAAACAATCATTCAACATTTTTAAAAGAACAGGAAGTGATCCTATGAAGATAGAACGTATTAATGAAAATCAGATTCGCTGTACACTGACCAGTTTCGATTTAAGTGTCCGAAACTTGAATTTGGGCGAACTGGCTTACGGCAGTGAAAAGGCCCGCAGTCTGTTCCGCGAGATGATTCAGAAAGCATCTAACGAAGTGGGATTTGAAGCCGAAGACATTCCTCTCATGGTGGAAGCGATTCCGCTGTCCAACGAAAGTGTCATGCTCGTCATCACCAAGATTGAAGACCCCGAGGAGCTGGATACCCGTTTTGCCAAGTTTTCCCCTATGACCGACGATGATCAGGACTCCATGTTAAACGATCTGGCGAGCGAGCTCTTAGAAGGTGCTGACGGTCTCCTGGGACTTTTAAGCGCAGACAAGAAAGATAAGGAAGAAGCTCCCGCTCCAAAAGAGGAGGCAGCAGCCAGGACCATGAGGATTTACTGTTTCCAGAGCCTGGACCAGATATCGGAGGCGGCCCGTGCCGTTGGACAGGTCTATGATGGAGAGAATACATTATATAAGAAACCGGAAGTGAGACAGTATTACCTCGTCGTAAAGAATACATCGGAGAGCTCACTCGACTTCAGCCGTGTCTGTAATATTCTTGCGGAATACGGAACCAAGATCCGGCAGGATTACGCTTCAGAAGCGTACTACAGGGAACATTACGAGGTGCTGATTGAAGGCCATGCCCTTCAGTCTCTTGCAAAGCTCTGACCCGTCCCCTTTGATTCATAGTACTTCATCACACAAAGAATAACCCGGAGGCACATCGTGTCTCCGGGTTGTTTTTTATTCTGCCTCCAACGCCTCCTGGAAGAAGCCGGCTATGAGATCCAGTGTCACATCGGTTTCCCTGCAGGGAATCAGAATCCAGTCGTGGCACATGCCTGCCGCCTTCCGATAGACAAACTCCGTACCGCTTACCTTCTCCATCTTCTCTGTGAGCAGTTCGCAGTCCGGCGTCAGTATCTCCTCCTCGCCGGAAAACATTAGAACCGGTCCCAGTCCATCCAAGGTCCCGTAGATGGGGGATACGAACGGGTCCTCTATATCGAGGCCCCCGCAGTAGCGTTTTCCGGTCTCCATCAGCTCTTCCACCGGGAGTATATGCTCCGTCTTTCTGGCGATTTTGATCTTCGGGTTCGTCAGGCTGATATCCAGCCAGGGAGACACCACCGCTGTTCTCAGCGGCATGGGGCAGCCGCCCCGGTCGCGCAGTTCCTGTAAAAACGCCAGGGCCAGTCCACCTCCGGAAGAGTCCCCAAACAGGAAAAACAGATCGTCCGGATATTCACTCACCAGTCTCTCATAGGCTTCCATGAGAATGATCCGGACATCCACCGCCGTATATTCCGGACAGAGGGGATACTGGAAAACCGATACCTTCATATGATCGAGAAGCGCGAAACGCTCCGCGATTCTCCGGTGGTGTTTCCCCGGTTCCAGGGAATATGCACCGCCCGGCAGCATCAGGATATGGCCCCTTCCCGGGTAGCTCCCATTGATGGTAACGCCTTTAAATCCCCTGATATCCCAGTTTTTCACCCGCACCTTCTTCGTAAAGCGTACTATGTCCAAAGCCCCCGTGTTTCTGGGTGGATTCTGAAGATTTTCCGCCATATTTCTGTCCGCCTTACAAAGCCGGGCCAGAAATCCCGCCATCGATGCCTTAAAACTCATGTTCTTCGTCTCCTTCGTAAACGCGCGTCCGTCACGCTTTCGACGCGCTGCACACCTTGTTTAACTTTCTCAGCTCATAGACAACAAACAGGCTCACAATCACCGCTGATGCAACGTCTGCGATTGGTCCCGCATAAAGGATTCCGTCCAGGCTGAAGGTCAGCGGAAGAATCAGGATCAGCGGAATCAGCAGAAGCAGCTGGCGCAGCATGGACAGGACCGAGGCCTTGAGCGGCTGTCCCGTAGACTGGAAATAGCTGGTGGATACAACCTGAAATCCAGCCGTAAAGATACCCAGCATGTATATCTTCAGGCACTTAATTGCAAACTGTGTAAATTCTATATCCTGTGTTCCAAAAAGGCTCAGAATCTGACCGGGGAATATCTGACAGGCCAGCCAGCCGAGTATGGAGACCACGGTTGCCGCTGATATTGCCAGTAAGTACGTTTTTCTCACACGCTTCGGCTGGTTCGCTCCCTTGTTAAAGCCGAGAATCGGCTGGGACCCGATACCGATGCCGATACAGATGGAAATCAGGATCATGCTGATCTTGTTGACGATACCCATGGCGCTCAAGGCCACGTCACCGCCGACTGTCGTCTGGTTTCCATAATACACCAGAGAATTGTTCATGACAACCTGTAAAATAGTGGATGCCACCTGAGTAATACCACTGGAGATTCCCAGCGGAAGCGCCCGGACACAGATTTCGCGGTCGAGGCGGAAGGTCTTCCTGCGAAGACGCATATTTTTACCCTTTTTCAGGAAATAAACGACCAGAACGACTGCGGAAATGATCTGAGAAGTGATCGTTGCGACTGCCGCGCCGCTGACTCCCCAGTGGAAAACGAAGATGTAGATCGGATCAAGGATCGTATTTAAAACAGCTCCGACCAGAAGGGCGTACATGGAAAGCGCCGGGCTGCCATCCGTTCTGGACATGTTGCTCAAGACAACGGAAAGCATGTTAAACGGAGTACCAATCAGGATGATAGAGGTATACTGTCTCGCATACTCCATCGTATTGACCGTGGCGCCGAAGATCTTCAGCATCGGTGTCATAAACAGGAATCCCAGCACCATAACAACCGCACTGGAGATCAGGGTCAGGATAAAGACAGTTCCCAGCGTCTTTTCTGCATCCTCTTCCCTCTTCTCCCCCAGCTTGATAGCCGCATACGCACTGCCGCCGGCGCCCAGAAGTGTGGACATGGCAAGAATGATCGTTACAATCGGGAAGGCGATGGTCGTCGCCGCATTGCCGAGATAACCGATTCCCTGTCCGATAAATATCTGGTCTACAATATTATAAATGGAGTTTACCAGCATCGAAATGATGGCGGGCAGCGCAAACTGCCCAAGAAGCACTCCAATTGGGCGGTATCCCAGTGGATTGCCCTTTTTTTCTACTTTAGTCTGTTCCATAAAATTAAATCATTCCTTTCCTTTGTTCGCGATAATATGCCTGTATGAATTATCCGCCATGCGGATCAAAAATGCCTCAGCCGAGTCGCGCTCCTCTTCTGTAAATCCCTCCAGCATAACCTCCGTCAGAGAATCCACGCTGTTTCTGGTTATATCCACGACCGTTCTCGCCTTTTCGGTCGCGTAAATGTGGCGGACACGCTTGTCCTCACCATCGGTTTCCGTCCGCACGTACGCTTCTTCCTCCAGCTTCTTCACCGCCCTGGTCGCAGTCGCCTTGTCGAAGCTTCCGTTGGAAGCCAGCTCCTGCAGGCTGATTCCGGGATTTTTAAAAATCTGCAATAAAAAAAACTGTTGTCCACAGCCTATTTGATAAGAGGATAATTCATTTGCAAAATAAATGTTGCTTAACCTCTGGAGAATCGAGATATACTTCCCGATTTCCCGGTGCTTGTTCAAGTCTCCCACCCCCATATTCCGTCTGGTTCTCTTTCTGCCGGACAGAGTTATTTCGCTTTCAGCGCTGCTGTATATGGTAACATAAAATAGTTGCGTATGCAACTATTATTTTCAGCGCGGTTTCTTAAGTATAAACCAAATATGATAATGTCCTAAGTAACCACAAATGAAAATGTCCTCAAAT